>JAFAZM010000049.1 GCA_019239785.1 Sphingomonadaceae bacterium | reverse complement strand
CCGCGTCAATGCGGAGGACACCGCTTTGATCCGCCGCGTGCAGCAGGGCATGGGCTCCTCCTTCTACACGCCCGGGCCGCTCGGGCGCAGCGAGGTGTGTTTGCGGAGCTTCGCGCAGAAGCTCCGGCGGCTGATTCCCGAGACGCGGCTGGAGAAGGCGCCGGAGCGGTGGGAGAGCTAAGAAGGCGCGGTGCCGGCCCTGCGCTTCGCTTGGGATGAACAGGCAAGAAGCGCCCCGCGCTTCTTGGCCAGGCCTGGCGACCTGTTCATGGTGCGGTCGAGAAGACTCGAACTTCCACGGCCTTGCGGCCACAGCGACCTCAACGCTGCGCGTCTACCAGTTCCGCCACGACCGCACGTGATCGCCCCGGGAGCCGGGGCCGGTAGGAAGCGGGGCGTCTAGCAGCGGTTTCCGGGCGAGGCAACGCCCTCAATACAGGAACATCGGCATGCCCTCGACGCGCATCAGCCGGGCGCGGTAGCTGGCCTTGTCGTAGAGCGCGCTGACGTCGACCGACTTGCGGCCGTGGAGCAATGTGTCGATCGGGACGTGGCTGTAATTGCCGTCCGAGAGCGTCACCATCCGCGCTTTCTCGCCGCGCTCGAGCAATTGCACGGCGAGGCCGCCAAAGGCGAAGCCGACCATCCGGTCCATCGCGTCGGGCTCGCCCGAGCGCATCAGGTAAGCGAGCTCCTGGACGACGACGCCGTCGCCGAGCCTGGCGCCGATCGCCCGGCCGAGGCGGTGGCCGATGCCGGTGTCGGCCCGCTCGATCGCCGGCTTGGCGATATCGCCCTCGCCATTGCCGTCCTCGCCTTCGATCTTCGCGCCCTCGGAGATCACGCACATCGCATAATGGGCCGGGTTCGAGGCCTTGTCCTCGGCGAGCAAGGGCAGCAGCACGTCGAGATCGGCCGGCACTTCCGAGATCACGGTGCGGTCGACCTGGGCGAGGAAGCCCGAGAGCAGCGCCGTCTCGCCGCTTCGCCGGCCGAACAATTCGATGATGCCGATCCGCTCGTGGCTCTCGACGGTGGTGCGCAAGGCATTGATCGATTCCACCGAGCGGCTGACCGCGGTCGAGAAGCCGATGCAATAATCGGTGCCGAACACGTCATTGTCCATCGTCTTCGGCACCGAGACGACGGGCACGCCCCGGCCGGCGAGGTGGGCAGAGAAGCGCAGGGTGCCGTCGCCGCCCAAGGTGATCATCGCATCGACGCCGAGCTTCTCGAGCACGTTCAGCACGTCGGGCGTGCGGTCGCCGCCTTTCTCGGTGCGGGGATCGCGGCGCGAGGTGTGAAGGATGGTGCCGCCGGCTCGGTCGATGCCGCGCACGCCCTCGCGGTTCAGCTCCAGGCTGTGGGCGGCGACGCTCGCCGGATCGCCGGGATCGATCCGCATCACCCCTTCCCAGCCGCGGCGGAAGCCGACCACCTCCCAGCCGAGCGCGTCGGCCGAGAGCACGACCGAGCGGATGCAGGCGTTGAGGCCCGGCACGTCGCCGCCGCCCGTCAATATCCCGATCCGCATCGCCCCTCCCTCTTCTCCGCCGCGACGCTCAGGAAATCGGCCCGAAGCTCAGGGTCAGGTTGCGGCCGCCGCGGGGCACGTCCATCTCGGCGCTGTCGAACGGCACCCGGCCGCGCGGCTGGATTTCCCGCACCGGCGGCGCGATCGACCAGGTGTAGACCACCCGCCCCTCGCCGTCCTTCAGCTCGGCCCGGATCTGCGGCACGTTCTGCACTTCGTCGCTGCTGTTGCTGATCTCGCCATGGACTGCGAGCAGTTCGTTGCCGCTCTCCAGCCGGCGCCGGCTCGCCTGGCCGCGGATGCCGAGCGCGTCCACCGTGTGCACCGGAATGCCGAAGCTCTGGCCGACGTCGGGGAGGCCGAACGCCCAGATCGCGCCGGCGCCGGCAAGCATCAGGATGCCGAGGACGATCGCGAGTATCGTCCAGATCCGGGGCCAGTTGCGGCGCGGCCGGAAGCTTTCCTCATAATAGGCCTGCTCGGCCTCGGGCTCCGCTTCCGCCGCGGGCTCCGGCTCGCGCCATTGCGGCGGTGGCGGCGGCTCCTCCCGCGGCAGCGGCGCCGCCGAAGCGGGGGCGGGCGGCATTGCGGGCGGCGCCGGCGGCGCGGCGTCCTTGAGGTCGAGCGGCGGCGGGTCCTGCACCCAGGAGAAACGGCAGCTGGCGCAGCGCACCTTTCGGCCGGTGGGGCCGATCGCACTGTCGGGCACCACATAGCGCGTCTTGCAGGACGGGCAGGAGAGGATCATCGGCCGCCTACGCTTCCCTACGGTCTCGGGTTCCAGACTCTAAGCACGCCCGACTCCTCTGTTGCAAGCGTGTGACGCTTGAAGCGGACGCCGTCGGCATGCGATGGCAAGGCCTCATTCGGTGCGGGGAGGCCATTCTGAACGCGGGTTCGATCGTCCAGTTCGAGAATGTCGGCCTGCGTTACGGGACCGGCGCCGAGACCCTGTCCGATCTCACCTTCTCGTTGCGCGACGGCGGCTTCTACTTCCTCACCGGCCCGTCGGGCGCCGGCAAGACGTCATTGCTGAAATTGCTCTACCTGGCGCTGCGGCCGAGCCGGGGGCTGATCCGGCTGTTCGGCGAGGATATCGTCACCATGCCGCGCGGCCGGCTGCCGGGCTTCCGCCGTCGGATCGGGGTCGTCTTCCAGGATTTCCGGCTGGTCCCGCATCTCTCGACCTTCGACAATGTCGCACTGCCGCTCCGTGTCGCCGGCGTCGAGGACAAGGATCTGGAGACGCCGGTGCGCGAGATGCTCGCCTGGGTCGGCCTCGCCGACCGCGCCAGCGCCCGCCCGGCGACGCTGTCCGGCGGCGAGCAGCAGCGCGTCGCCATCGCCCGCGCGGTGATCGGCCGCCCGGAGCTGCTCGTCGCCGACGAGCCGACCGGCAACGTCGATCCGGAGATGGCGCGGCGGCTGCTCTATCTGTTCGCCTCGCTTAACAAGCTCGGCACCACGATCATCGTCGCCACCCACGATCTCCATCTGCTGACCGAGGTCTCGGGCGCCGAGATGCTGCGGCTCGACCGCGGCCAGATCTCCGATCCGACCGGCGCGCTGCGCCATCCGCCGCGGCGGGCCGAGGCATGAGGGGCGGGGTGCGCAAGTTCGGCGCCGCCGAGCGCGGCCTGCTGCCGGAAGGGCGGATCGCCGGGCCGATGCCCTGGGTGATCGCGATCATGATGTTCCTGACCGTGCTCGCCGCCGCGGCCGGGCTGGGGCTTGGCGGGGCCGCCTCGCGGCTCGACGAGCAGATCGGCTCGCGCATCACCATTCAGGTGGTCGAGGCCAATCCCGACGTGCGCCGCGTGCAGAGCGCCGCCGCGGCCGCCGCCCTGCGCAACCTCCCCGGGGTCACCAACGTGCGGCCGGTGCCGGAGGACGAGGTCCAGCATCTGCTCGAGCCGTGGCTCGGCGCCGGCGGGGTGGACAGCGACATTCCGGTGCCGGCCCTGATCGATGTCGACCTGACCCCCGAGGCCCATCGCGCCCTCGACGATCTCCGCCGGGCGGTCGCGGCCGCGGCGCCCGCGGCGCGCGTCGACGACAACGGCCAGTGGCTGGCGCCTTTGGCATCGTTGATCGGCGCGCTGAAATGGCTGGCCGCCGGGCTGGTCCTCCTGATGGTCGGCGCCACCGCGGCTACCGTCGTGCTCGCCGCCCGCGCCGCGCTCGACACCCACCGCGGCACGATCGAGATCCTCCATCTGATGGGGGCGACCGACGTCCAGGTCGCCCGCCTGTTCCAGCGGCGGATCGCGCTCGACGCTTTGTTCGGCGGCCTGATCGGCTTCATCCTCGCCGCCTCCGTGCTGATCGGGCTCGGCCAGCGGGTGTCCGCGCTTGGTTCGGAGCTGCTCGGCTCGGCGGCGATCCCGGCGCCGGCCTGGGGCCTGCTGGTCGCTTTGCCGGCTTTCGGCGTTCTGCTTGCGATGTTCGTTGCCCGTCTCACCATCCTGCGCGCTCTGGGGCGGATGCTGTGATCCGCTGGTTCTTCCGCCTGATCGCGCTCGTCCTGCTCGCTTATGCGATCGGCTATGCAATGTTTGCAATGTCGGTGCCGGGGCCGGCCGGGGACGAGCGCACCGATGCGATCGTGGTCCTCACCGGCGGCACCGGACGGCTCGACCGCGGTTTCGACCTGCTGCGGCGCGGCCTCGCCCAGCGTATGCTGATCTCCGGCGTCGCGCCGACGGTGCGGGCGCGCGAGCTCGTCGCCGCCTATCATGTCGAGCCGCGCCTGTTCGATTGCTGCGTGATCCTCGGCAAGGAGGCGTTCGACACCCGCTCCAATGCCGACGAGGTCGCTTCATGGGTGGCGCGCTGGCATAGCCGCTCGATCCGGCTGGTGACCAACGACATCCACATGCGCCGCGCCCGCTACGAGCTCGAGAAGAGGTTGAGCGGCGACGTCCAGATCGTCGACGACGCGGTGCCGACCGATGCCGACATGCGGCAGGTGTTCATCGAATATAACAAATATCTGCTCGGCCGCGCCGCCGATCTCGTCGGGCTCTGACTGTGGGGTGGACGGAAGCAACCTTCCTAGCCGCTCGCGGTGCCTTCGCCCCTCTCCTTCAGGGGAGGGGATGGGGGAGGGGGATGTCTTTCCGAAGAGACCGACCCGCTTACATTCCCCACCCCAACCCCTCCCCTGAAGGGGAGGGGCTATCGCCGCCTTGCTGGCGAGGGCTTTAATCTATGGCCTTCCTGCGCTCATTCATTTTCGCCCTGGTCTTCTATGGCTGGACGGCGCTTGCCGTGCTGCTCTCCTTCCCGATCAGCCTGTTCGGCACCGCCGCGATCCGCCGCTGGGCCTATCTCTGGGTCCGCTTCCACCGCTGGTGCGCGCGTCACATCCTCGGCATCAGCAGCCGGGTCGAGGGCGCGCCGCCGGAGGGCGCCGCGCTGGTCGCGGTCAAGCATCAGTCGATGTACGAGACGATGGAGATCGTGTTGATGCTCGATCAGCCGGCGATGGTGCTGAAGCGCGAGCTTGCCGACATCCCGCTCTGGGGCTGGGTGGTGCGCCGCTACGGCAATATCCCGATCGACCGGTCCGGCGGCGCCGCGGCGCTCAGGCGGATGATGCGCGCCGGCGAGGAAGCGATCGCCGAGGGGCGGCCGATCATCATCTTCCC
Organism: Sphingomonadaceae bacterium; assembly: GCA_019239785.1. Taxonomy (GTDB): domain Bacteria; phylum Pseudomonadota; class Alphaproteobacteria; order Sphingomonadales; family Sphingomonadaceae; genus Allosphingosinicella. The sequence continues at coordinate 4,322 of JAFAZM010000049.1, read as the reverse complement.
GGAAGGAACGCGGGTGCCGCCGGGGTCGCAGCCGCCGCTCCAGCCGGGCTTCGCCGGCCTCTACCGGGCGCTGAAGCTGCCGGTGGTGGCGGTCGCGGTCGACAGCGGCCGGCTCGCGCCGCGCCACAGCTTCGTGAAGCGGCCCGGCATCGTCACCTTCCGCTTCGCCGAGCCGATCCCGCCAGGACTCAAACGCGAGGAGGTGGAGGCGCGGGTCCACGCGGCGATCAACGCGCTCGAGGCCGGGCGTGCCTGAGCTTGGCCTGGTCGAAGGCTTTTTCGGCCGGCCCTGGTCCTGGGCCGAGCGGCGCGAGGCGGTGCGCTTCCTGCGGCCGCACTTCTATTCCTCCTATCTCTACGCGCCCAAGGCCGATCCCTGGCTGCGGCGGCGCTGGCAGGAGCCGCATCCCGAGGCGGAGCTTGCCGAGCTCGCCGCCTTCCGGGAGGCCTGCCGCGCGGCGGATGTGCGGTTCGGCATCGGCCTCAGCCCGTTCGAGCTGCACCTCCATCCCGGGCGCGGCTGGCAGGAACCGCTGTCCGCCAAGCTGGCCGCCTTGGCGGTGCTGCGGCCCGACGATCTCGCCATCCTCTTCGACGACATGCGCGGCGACGTGCCCGATCTGGCCGCCCGCCAGGCCGCCATCGTGCATTTCGCCGCCGAGCGCGGCCTCGCCGGCCGCATCTTCTGCTGCCCCTCTTATTATTCGGACGACCCGATCTTGGACGTCGCCTTCGGGGCGCGGCCGGACCTCTATCTCGAGAGCCTGGGGCGGCTGCTCGATCCGGCGGTCCGGATCTTCTGGACCGGCGAGGAGGTGTGCAGCCGCGAATTTTCCCCCGGCCATCTCGCCCGCGTCGCCGGGCAGCTCCGGCGCAAGCCGACCCTGTGGGACAATTATCCGGTCAATGACGGCGCGCGCATGTCGCAGCATCTGCATCTGCGCGCCTTCACCGGCCGCCCGGCCGCGATCGCCGGCCGGATCGACGGCCACTTCATCAATCCCGCCTCGCAGCCTCTGCTGAGCCGGATCCCGGCGCTCACGCTCGCGGATTCCTACGCCCAGGGAGAGTCCTACGAATATCGCGCCGCCTTCGAGCGCGCGGCACGCACGGTGCTCGGCGATGCGCTGGCCGAACGGGTCGGCCGCGACCTGCTGACGCTGCAGGATCGCGGCCTTGACCGGCTGGGCGAGCGGAAGGCGGTGCTGCGCGAACGCTATGCCGGTTACGATCATCCGGCCGCGCGCGAGATCGTCGCGTGGCTCGACGGCCAGTGGAACGTCACCGACGAGCTGGTGCAGACGCAATAATCAGGGGGACATAAGAAGGCGTCATCCGCTCTTCACGTCACCCCGGCGGAGGGCCGGGGTCTGGTAGAGACCCCGCCGAGACTTCTGGTCACGAGATCCCGGCCTTCGCCGGGATGACGGGCGAATTCAGACTTTGGAGACCCACTTTACCGTCCGCCCATGCGGATGGACCCAGGCGAGCAACTCGTCCCCGCCGTCTGGCCAGGTCCTGAGCCGCAGGCTGAAATGGCCGTCGCCGGGCTGCTCCTCGTAGCGCAGCCAGGCGAGGGGCGCCTCCCGGGTCGCCTGCGTGCCGGCCGCCTCGATCTGGGCGGTGACGCGCGCCTTCACCGCGTCCGGGAAATAATGGAAGGCGACCGAGTGCAGCACGACGCGGCAGAGGCCCGGCTCCGGCGCGAGCGGCAAATTCGTCTCGAGCCAGTCGGCGGCATCGCCCGCCTCGACGCGCGGCGGATCGGCCGCGGCGATGGCAAGCGCCGCTTCGAGCTGGGCGAGGCGTTGCGCCTGGTCGGCCCAGACATAGGCGATCAGCCGTTCGCGCCCCTCCGGCAGCTTCACCGGATTGAGGTCCACGCCCGCCCGGCCGGCGATGCGTATCTCGGCCGAAGGCGGCGGCGGGCCCTGCCAGTCCGGCTTCAGCGTGAACGACGCCGCCGGATCGCCCGTCTTCAGCCCGCCGAGATCGTAAAGGTAGCGGTCGAGCTGGAGATTGAGGCCGGCGCTGGCGCCCAGCTCGTAGAGGCGCAGGGGCAGGCCGAAGCGCGCCGCAATCACCAGCAGGCCGCTCATCAGCACCGCCGAGCGGCGGACCTCGTTGGTCTGCGGCGGCCCGTCGAGCCAAAGGGCGAGCGCGTCGTCGTCCAGCAGCGGCACGATCGCCGCCCAGAGCGCATCGGCATCGGGCAAAGGCGCCGGCGGGTAGAAGGGGGCAAGCCCCGGCGCGCCGCCATTGCGCGCGAGATAGTGGAGCCCGCCGCAGAGCCGGAGCGCGACCGCGTCGCCGAACGGATCCGGATTGCCGTCCCAGTCGAGCAGGCGCCGGCCGATCCGGGTGCTGCGGTCGAGCCGTGCGCCGGCGAGCGTGCAGAGCAGGGCGGTGAAGGGCGCGGCGAGTGCCGCGCAATACCCGGCCTGCTGGGCGAAGGCAGCGCGGACGGCCGCCTCGCGGTCCATCAGGCCCTCAGGGTCGCGCCGAGCTTCGCCGCGGCGGCGACGATGCGCCCGGAGATCGCCTTCAATTCCTCCTCGGCGAAGCTCTTCTCGGCCGGCTGCAGCACCACTTCGATCGCCAGCGACTTCTGCCCCTCGGGCACGCCGGCGCCGGTGAAGACGTCGAACAGGCTGGCGCCGGCGATCGCCGCTCTGTCCGCCCCGCGCACCGCGCGCAGCAATTGGTCGGCCGGCAGCTCGGCCGGAACCAGGAAGGCGAAGTCGCGCCGCACCGCCTGCAGCGCCGGCGGGGCATAGAAGCTGCGCATGTGGCCGGTCTGGCCGCGCTTCTGCGGGATCGCGTCGAGGAAGAGCTCGGCCGCGACCACCGGCCCGTCCAGATCGAAGGCCTTGACGATCCGCGGGTGCAGCGCGCCGAACGTCGCGAGCGCATTCTTCGGGCCGAGGGAGAGCCGTCCCGATTGGCCGGGATGGTAGATGTCCGGCGCGTCGCCGAGCACCTGCAGATTGTCGATCGGCGCGCCGGCGGCGGCGAGGATCGCAAGCGCTTCCGCCTTGGCGTCATAGGCGTCGTGGGTGCGACCGCCGCCGCCGCGCCAGTGCCGGGGCCCGCGTGGGCCGGCGAGGACGAGGCCGAGCGTCGGCCGCTCGCCTTCCTCCAGATAGCGCCGGCCGATCTCGAACAGGGCGACGGATTCGACGCCGCGCGCCGCATTGCGCGCCGCCGCCGCGAGCAGGCCCGGGAGGAGCGAGGGCCGCATCGCCTTCATCTCCTCGCTGATCGGATTGGCGACATGCCAGAAGGCGCCGCCGAAAGGTTCGGCCTCGCGCTCGGCGATGAAGCTCCAGGTCACCGCTTCGTTGAGCCCGCGCGCCGCCGCGGCCCGCCGGGCGCGGCGCTCGACCAGCTGCGCGGGGGTCGCGGTCGGATGGGCGACGCCGGGCGCGCGGGGCAGTGGCGTCGAGGGGACCTTGTCCAGCCCTTCGATCCGGATCACCTCCTCGACGATGTCGGCCGAGCCCTCGACGTCGCGCCGCCAGCTCGGCACCGCGATCCGCCACGGCTCGCCGCGGGTCACGATGAAGCCGAGCCGCTGCAATATGTCCTGCTGCCGGTCTTCGGGCACGGCGACGCCGGCGAGGCCCGCGCAGCGCGCCGGATCGTAATCGACATGGCGCTCGCCGAGCGGCGGCTCGCCGGCATGGACCGGCTGCGAGGGCTCGCCGCCGGCAAGCTCGATCGCCATTGCGGTGGCGAGCGCGAGGCCCGGGCCGACGAAGGCGGGATCGACGCCGCGCTCGAAGCGGCTGCGCGCGTCCGAGATGAGGCCGAGCTTCTGCCCGGAGCGCGCGATGTGCTCGGGATCGAAATAGGCGCATTCGATCAGGATGTCGGTGGTCGCCTCGGTGACGCCCGAATGCTCGCCGCCCATGATCCCACCGATATCGTGCACCTCATTGTCGTCGGCGATCACGGTGATGCTGGGGTCGAGGCGATAGCTCTTGCCGTTCAGCGCAAGCACCTCCTCGCCATCGCGCGCGCGGCGGGCGACGACCGCGCCCTCCAGCCTGGCGAGATCGTAGACGTGCAGCGGCCGGCCGTAGCTCAGATTGATGTAATTGGTCATGTCGACCAGGGCGCTGATCGGGCGCTGGCCGACCGCCTTCAGCCGCTGCTGCAGCCAGGCGGGCGAGGGGCCGTTGCGGACGCCGCGGACGACGCGGCCGTAGAAGGCGGGGCAGCCCTCCGGATCGTCGGTGCGGATCTCGACCGGGCAGGGATAGGTGCCGGCGATCTCGGGAATCTCGATCGGCCTCAGCGTGCCGAGCCCGGCCGCGGCG
>JAFAZM010000400.1 GCA_019239785.1 Sphingomonadaceae bacterium | reverse complement strand
GCTGCGCGACGGCGCCGCTTATTATGCCTGGGGCCTGCGCGCCAACACCACTACGACCATGACCGGCGACGAGATCCACCGGCTCGGCCTCGCCCAGGTCGCCGAGCTGCAGGGCCGGCTCGATCCGCTGCTGCGCGCCCAGGGCTTCACCCAGGGGACGGTCGGCGCGCGGATCAACGCGCTGAACGTCGACCCGCGCCAGCTCTATCCGAACACCGATGAAGGCCGCGCCGCGTTGCTCACTTATCTGAACGGCGTGCTCGCCGACATCCGCCCGCGCCTGCCGCGGATGTTCAACCACATCCCGCACGCCGATTTGCGCATCAACCGGGTGCCGCCGGCGATCGAGGCCGGCGCGCCGGGCGGCTATTATCAGGGCGGGCCGCTCGATGGCTCGCGGCCCGGAATCTATTACATCAACCTCAAGGACACCGCCGAATGGCCGCGCATGGGCCTGAAGACCCTGACCTATCATGAGGGCATTCCGGGCCACCATTTCCAGATCAGCCTCGCCCGCGAATCCGGGTTGCTCCCGATCTACCGCCGCGCCGGCGGCTTCTCTGCTTATAGCGAGGGTTGGGCGCTCTATGCCGAGCGGCTCGGCGACGAGCTCGGCTGCTACGAAGGCGATCCGCTCGGCCGGATCGGCTATCTCCAATCCTATCTGTTCCGCGCGGTCCGGCTCGTCGTCGACAGCGGCCTCCACGCCAAGGGCTGGAGCCGCGAGGCTGCGATCCGCTACATGATCGACAATGCCGCGGAGCCGGAAGGCTCGGCGGTGCGCGAGATCGAGCGCTATTGCGTCTGGCCGGGCCAGGCCTGCGCCTACAAGAGCGGCCAGACGGTGATCGCGGGCCTGCGCGACGAGGCGGAGCGCCGGCTCGGCAGCCGCTTCGACATCAAGGCCTTCCACGACGCCGTGCTCGGCGGCGGCGCGCTGCCGCTGACCGTGCTGCAGCGGCGGGTCCGGGAGTGGATGGCAGCCTGAGAACTCCATTCCGCTCCGTGCGTTGAGCGGCGCGGAAAGGAGATCGAGCCATGCCGCAGGGCGACAAAGGCAAATATACCGACAAGCAGAAGCGCAAGGCCGAGCATATCGAGGAAGGCTATGAGAAGCGCGGCGTCTCCAAGAAAGAGGCCGAAAGCCGCGCCTGGGCGACGGTGAACAAGGAATCGGGCGGCGGCAAGAAGTCCGGCTCCGGCCGCGGCAAGAAGGAAAGCCACGAAAGCTCGCGCAAGGGCGGCCGCAAGGGCGGCGCGTCGCAATCCTCTTCAAGCCGCAGCGCCGCCGCCAAGAAGGGCTGGGAAACCCGCCGCCGCAAGGCGCACGGCTGACCATCCTCCCCTCCCGGAAAGGGAGGGGATAAGGGGTGGGTGCGGCTGAGGCAGGTCGATCCTGCCGAAGACGCCGTCGGCCGCCTCACGGACGCGCTTCGCGCACCCACCCCCGGCCCCTCCCTTTCCGGGAGGGGAGATGTTGCACGTATTTGGGCTGAGCTTTACCGTCCTCGAGTTCGAGGAGGGCTCAGATTCATGCTCGGCCGGCGCTGGTTCCTGATTCTGCTCGCTTTCCTGCTCGGCGCCCCGGCCGCTGTCGCCCAGCCCCAGCCCGACACCCTCATCCTCCTCCGCCCGGCGCGCGTCTTCGACGGCGTCGATCCGGCGCCGCACGAAGGCTGGCTGGTGCTGGTCCGCGGCGAGCGGATCGAGGCGGCGGGGCCGAACCTCGCGGCGCCAGCCGGCGCGCGGATCGTCGACCTGCCCGGCGCGACCCTGATGCCGGGGATGATCGAGGGCCATTCGCACCTCTTCCTCCATCCCTATAACGAGACGAGCTGGGACGATCAGGTGCTGCGCGAGCCGCTGTCGCTGCGCACCGCCCGCGCCGTCGCCGCCGCCCGCGCCACCCTGATGGCCGGCTTCACCACCGTCCGCGATCTCGGCACCGAGGGCGCCGGCTATGCCGATGTCGGCCTGCGCGACGCGATCGCCCGCGGCATCGTGCCCGGGCCGCGCATGCTGGTCGCGACCCGGGCGATCGTCGCCACCGGCGCCTACGGGCCGAAGCTCGCCGATCCCACCTTCGCCGCTTTGGGCGCGGAGGAGGCGGACGGCGCCGGCCTCGCGCTTGCCGCCCGCCGCCAGATCGGCGGCGGCGCCGACATCGTGAAGCTCTATGCCGATTATCGCTGGCGCCCCGGCGAGCCGAGCCGCGCCACCTTCACGATCGAGGAGATGCAGGGCGCGGTCGAGGTCGCCCACAGCGCCGGTCGCATCGCCGCCGCGCATGCCTCGACCGCCGAGGGCATGCGCCGCGCGATCCTCGCCGGCGTCGACACGATCGAGCATGGCAATGAGGGCACGCCCGAGGTCTTCCAGCTGATGCGCGCGCACGGGGTCGGCTATTGCCCGACTATCGCCGCAAGCGACGCGATCGCCCGCTATGGCGGCTGGAACGGCCAGGCGCCCGAGCCCGAATCGATCCGGATCAAGCGCGCCAGCTTCGCCGCTGCTCTGGCGGCCGGCGTCGCCATGTGCATGGGCGGCGACGTCGGCGTCTTCGCCCATGGCGACAATGCCCGCGAGATGGAGCTGATGGCCGCCTGGGGGATGCGTCCGGCCGACGTGCTGATCGCCGCCACCTCGGGCAATGCGCGGATCTTCCACATCGCCGACCGGCTCGGCGCAATCCGCCCTGGCCTGCTCGCCGATTTGGTCGCGGTCGACGGCGATCCGACCCGCGACATCCACGCGGTCCGCGCGGTTCGGCTGGTGATGAAAGGCGGGGCGATCGTGCGGGACGACGGCGCGCATGGGGAGGGGCGGTGAAGGGCCAGCCCTTTCACCGCCGCATGGGGTTCGCGCTGGCGGGCATCCGCATCGTCTTCCGCCGCGAGCAGACCTTCCGCATCCAGTGCCTGATCTGCCTGATTGCAATCCTTGTGCTGGCTTTGCTCCGCCCCGGCTGGATCTGGGCGGCCTTGGTGACCCTCTCGATCGGCCTCGTCCTCGCCGCCGAGCTCTGCAACGGCGCGCTCGAATATCTGATCGACCGCGTCCATCCGGAGATCCACGACGAGATCAAATATGCCAAGGACGCCGCAGCCGGCGGGGTCCTGCTCACCTCGATTGCCGCGGCCTGCGTCGGGGTCGCGATGCTGATCGCGTCATGGCCGTGGTGGTGAGCCGTCCTTTCGAACCCAGGGAGCATCGACATGGCTGATATCGCACCGCCCGAAAACCCGATCGAGGCCTTGCTCAGGATCGGCGCCGGCCTCTGGCAGTCGCGCGCGCTCTGGGCCGCGGCCCGGCTGCGCATCGCCGACGTGATCGGCGACGCGCCGCGGCCCGTCGCCGAGATCGCCGCCGAGATCGGTGCGCGGCCGGACATGCTTGAGCGGCTGCTCAACGCGCTGGTCGCGATCGGCATCTTCGTCCGCGCCGGGGACGGAAGCTACGGCCATAGCGAGCTCTCCCGCTTCCTCGCCGCCGGCCATCCGATGTCGCAGCGTTCCTTCGTCGAATCGGTGTTCGGCGGCGAGCATTACGAAAGCTGGGGCGAGATCGAGGCGAGCGTGCGCACCGGCGAGACCGGCTTCAGCCGGCATTACGGCACCGACGTCTTCGCTTATTTCACCGCCAATCCCGAGATCGGCCAGCTGTTCAGCGAGGCGATGACCGCGACGACGCGGCTGATGGAGGCGGTGCTGCTCGCCACCTATTCGCCACCCGATTTCACGCTCGCGGTCGACGTCGGCGGCAGCCAGGGCACGTTGATCGCCGGCCTGCTCGGCAGCCGGCCCGAGGCGCGCGGCATCCTCTTCGACCTGCCCGATTTGATCGAGCGGGTCCGCCCGAATCTCGGCAACGACCGGATCCAGGCGGTCGGCGGCGATTTCTTCAAGAGCGTGCCCGAGGCCGACCTTTATCTGCTGAAGCTGATCCTCCACGACTGGACCGACGAACAGAGCGCGGCGATTCTCGCCAACATCCGCAAGGCGATCCGTCCGGGCGGCCATGTCGTGATCATCGAATCGATCCTCCCCGAGACGGTCCAGCCGCATCCCGGCTATTTCATGGACCTCAACATGATGGTCATGACCGGCGGTCGCGAGCGCAAGGCGTCGGAATATGGCACGATTCTCGAGCGAACGGGGTTCCGGCTGGAGCGCGTCGTGCCGACGCCGACCTTGCTCTCCGTGGTCGAAGCGGTGGCGGCTTGAGGCGCCCGCGTCACCCCGGCGCCACTATACGTCACCCCGGCGAAGGGCGGGGTCTCGTGGCGCCCCGCCGTGACATCTCGTCGCCAGATCCCGGCCTTGGCTGGGATGACGAATGACGAGAGGGCCGGGATGACGGGAAGGATCTAAGCCCAGCCCATGACCCAGTTCGCCTCCGCGCTCGCCTCCGGCCGCTTCGTCCTGACCGCCGAAGTGACCCCGCCGCTGTCGCTGTCGCCCGAGCCCTTGCTCGAGAAGGTGCGCCCGCTCGCCGGCCTGGCCGATGCGGTGAACGTCACCGACAGCGCCTCCGCCCGGGCGGCGATGGATCCGGTGGCCGCGGCCGCGCTCATGCTCGGCGCCGGGGTCGAGCCGATCGTCCAGCTGACCTGCCGCGACCGCAACCGGATTGCGCTGCAGGGCGCGATCGTCGGCGCCGCCGCGCTCGGCGTGCGCGCCTTCCTCTTCCTCACCGGCGACAAGCCGGAGGTGGGCGACCAGCCCGAGGCGAAGGGCGTGTTCGAAATCGGCTCCGCCGATCTCGTCCGCACCGCGGCCGGGATCGGCGCCGGCCTCCTGCCTGGCGGCCGCGCCGTCGCCGATGCCGTTCCCCTGCTCCCCGGCGTCGCCGATTGCCCGATCGACCCGCCGGACGATTGGCGGCCGGCCGGGCTCCGTGCCAAGATCGAGGCAGGCGCCCGCTTCGCGCAGACCCAGTTCTGCATGGATGTCGGAATCGCCCGCCGCTACGCCGCGCGGCTCCGGGAGAGCGGCCTGCCCGAGGATTTCCGGCTGATCGTCGGCGTCGCCCCGCTCGCCTCGGCCCGCTCCGCCGCCTGGATCCGCGCGAACCTGTTCGGCGCGATCATCCCCGACGCGATCGTCGCCCGGCTCGAAGCGGCGGCCGATCCGAAGGCCGAGGGCGCCGCGATCTGCGTCGAGACGATCGCCGCGCTCGCCGAGATCCCGGGCGTCGCGGGCGCCCATGTGATGGCGCCGCTCAACGAGAAGGCGGTGCCGGGCGTGCTGGAGGCGGCCAGAAAAACACTGAGCTAGCCCCACGCACCGTTCGCCCTGAGCCTGACGAAGGGCTTTTCTTAGGTTGAGCAAGAAGAGAGGGGGGCTTCGACAGGCTCAGCCCGAACGGTCGGGGGTCCAGACCCGATTCTTCGTCGCGCCATCCGGCTGCTTGGTCACGCCGCGCTTGGCCGCGGGCGCCGGCGTGGGCACTGGCCGCTCATGCGATCGAGACTCCGATGTACATGCTGATGGCCCGTGACAGGCTGCCCTTCTTGCGGCAGACTCCGCTCCCGTCTCCCGGGGGGATTGCCTGTTTCATGCCGTCGTTGAAGAGCCATGCGCGCTGGACCGAGGCCCTGCGCACGACGCTGGCGCTCTGGCTGTTCGTCCTCTTCATCTTCCTGCCCGGGATCATCGGCCGGCATCAGGGCGAGCCGTGGACCGGGGTCGCGATCGACTGCTCGACGATCCTGGTCTCGATGGCCTTCGCCATGGCCATCTTCCTGGTCTCGCGCGCGACGATCGATTGGCCGCCTTACCTCAGGCTGCCGGTACGGGCGCTGGCGGTGCTTGCCGCGGCCGGCGCCAACACGATCTTCGACCTGATGTTCCAGGGCTGGATCGCCAACCATTTCGTCGACGCCTGGCATTCGCTGCCGTCGGATCTCACCCGCGCTTATTCCTCGATGCGCAACTACACTTTGGTGTTCGGCGTGAACATGATCCTGTTCCACGTCAATTATGCCCGGCGCGCCGCGATCCAGCAGGAGCGCCAGCTCTCCGAGGCCAATGTCGCCGCCCAGCAGGCGCAGCTCGCCGCGCTTCGCTACCAGCTCAATCCGCACTTCCTGTTCAACTCGCTGAACTCGATCTCGGCCCTGATCGTCACCGGCCGCAACAAGGATGCGGAATCGATGACGAACCGGCTCTCCGCCTTCCTGCGCGCCTCGCTGAACGCAACCCCGACCGAGCTCATCCCGCTCGACGAGGAGCTGGCGCTGACCGAGGAATATCTGGACATCGAGAGCGTGCGCTTCGGCGAGCGGCTCAGCATCGCGGTCGACTGCGCCGACGCCGCCTGCGACGCTTTGGTGCCCGGCTTCCTGGTCCAGCCTCTGGTCGAGAATGCGGTGAAGCATGCGGTCGCCCGCTCGCGCGCGCCGGTCGAGATCCGCATCCAGGCGGCAATGGAGGGCCGGACCTTGCGGATCGACGTCGCCAACGATCTGCCCGCGGACGACGAGGACGACCATCTCGAAGGCGCCGGCGCGGGCGTCGGCATCGACAATGTGCGCCGCCGGCTGGAGGCGGTGTTCGGCAAGCGCGCGACCCTGACCTCGGGCACCGTCGGCGGCCGCTTCGTCGCCACGATCCGAATCCCGGACGCGCAGACTGCGAATTGACGCGCCCCAGCGCAGGGCGCGAATTGACTCGGGCGCGCGCGTCGCGGAAAACTGTGCGCGGGGAGAATCTCGAAGCTTATGCGCGTATTATTGGTGGACGACGAGGCGCTTGCGATCGACCGGCTGCGCACCTTCTTCGGCGACATCGAAGGGGTGGAAGTGGTCGGCGAGGCGCGCGACGGCAACGAGGCGGTGGAGCGGGTCCGCGAGCTCACCCCCGATCTGGTCATCATGGACATCCAGATGCCGGGCCGCACCGGCCTGCGCGCCGCGCAGGAGATCGACGTCGAGCCCAAGCCGGAGCTGGTCTTCGTCACCGCCCACGAACATTATGCCCCGGATGCGTTCGAGGTCGACGCCGCCGATTATCTGCTGAAGCCGGTCCGCTTCGATCGGCTGCGCCAGGCGGTCGACCGTGCCCGCCGCCGCCGCAGCCAGCGCGCCTCGATGAGCCGCGCCGAGCAACTGGAGGCGGAGGTCGCCGCGCTCAAGGCCGGCGGCGCCGCCTCGACCACCGATCATGACGGCTTCTGGGTGCCGGAACGCCACGGTCAGCGCCGCGTGCCGATCGAGACGATCGACTGGATCGAGGCGGCCCGCGACTATGTGCTGCTGCACACGGCGCTCAGGAGCCATCTGCTCAGGATCACGATGTCGGCGCTGGAGGAAAGGCTGGCGAACTCGCCGCTGCTCAGGGTGCACCGCTCGGCCTTCGTGCGGCCGGACCGGGTGACCGAGGTGAAAAGGGAAGGGCGGAGTCTGACCCTGGTGCTCACCGACGGTGCGGAGGTGCAGGTCGGCCCGTCCTACGTGGCGGCGGCAAGGGCCGCGATCGGCTTCGATTAGGTCTTCTGATCAGGAATAGTCATGGACGACCGGGGCGGGGCTGCGGATCGTTCATTCGATCCCGGCGCCCGGCCCCGGCGTCCTTTGGCCTCGCACCTCGCCTCAGATGAGGATCGGGTGGGAGGTGGCGGCGGCGGTCAGCATCAGCACGCTGAGGAACGCCGCGGCGACCCAGGAGGACAGGGTCCGAAAAGTCTCCGCGTTCATTGTCTTCATCCTTCATTCGCGACGGCGTGATTGCCGTCGGCCAGCCCTCTAGGCGGAGGCTCGCCGGGGCGCAGCGAGAGAGCGACGGCGGTGTCGCAAGCTTCGACGAAGGCTGCGGAAATCGACGAAATTGCCGCCCGCGGCGACGAAAAGTCAGGGTTGCGGCGACGTTCCGGGCTCCAGCGGCCGGCAGAGCGGCCGCGACCGCACGTCGGGCGCCCCGCCGGCCGCATGGACGCCGAGCGATGCGATCCTCTGGTTCATCTGCTCGGCGATGGCGGTCAGCAGCGCATTGCTGTTGCGCGCACCGGCGGCCGCCTCGATCAGGCGCCAGCGCCGATCGCCGGCGATTGGCTCGCCGGTCCGCTCGAGCGTCTGCAGGATGATCCATTCGTCCTGCTCGTGCTGGGCCAGCGCCGCGAACTCAGCCATGCCCTGGTAGGCCTCGCCATAGGTCCGCAAGGTCGCCGGACCGATGAAGCGGGCGAGAAGGTCGGCCGCGTCGCTGCTCCAGGCGCCATGGCTGGAGAAGAAGAAAGGCGGCCGCCCCACGTTGCGGAACGGCGGCGTCGGCCGGCCGGCGAGCACGCGGTCGATCGCGTCGAGTTTGGCGATGATGCAGCGCGAGGCGGCGACGCGCAGATCGAACACGGTGACCATGTCGCTGAGCTCTTCGTCCATCGAGGCCCGAATTTCGTGCGCTCGCGTCCGGTCGCGCCAGCTCGCCGCAACCTCTTCCAGGGCGAGGGCGATGACTACGCCAATGATGACGATGATCACCTCGCGGAGGAAATCGCGTCCCGATTTGCCGAGCCTGGGCCGCCTCAACGCCATGCCGTTCTCCCTAAAGCGATTTCCAGTCCGGGGGAATCGTCCGACGACGTAAAATGGTGGCAGGGCAAGGATCTAGAAGAACACCGACCACCCAGTCCGCTCGACCAGGGCCTCCAGCGCCGCCGCGCCGGCCGCGCTGGTGCCCGAGGCGTTGAGCGCCGGCGACCAGACGGCGATGCTGCCATGGCCGGGCGCGATCGCGAGGATGCCGCCGCCGACGCCGCTCTTGCCGGGCAGGCCGACCCGGAAGGCGAACTCGCCGCTATTGTCGTAATGGCCGCAGAGCATCATCACGCTGTTGATCCGCCGCGCCCGATGCCAGGCCGTGACCTCGACGCCACTCTCCGGATCGCGGCCGTCGAAGGCGAGGAAGAGGCCGGCGCGGGCGAGCTGGCGGCACGACATCGCCACCGAGCATTGCCGGAAATAGGCTTCGACCACCGTCTCGACGTCGTTCGAAAGCATCCCGAAGCTCTTCATGAACCAGGCCAGCGCCCGGTTGCGCGCCCCGGTCGCGGCCTCCGAATGCGCGACCTCCTCGTCGACGGTGACGCTCTCGTCGCGCGCCTGCGCGCGCAGGAGCGCCAGCAGGTCGGCGATCGCTGCCTCGCCCGGCCGGTCGCCGATCAGCTGGTCGGTGACCACCATCGCGCCCGGGTTGATCAAAGGATTGCGCGGCTTGCCCCGCTCGCTCTCGAGCTGGACGATCGAGTTGAACGCGCTCCCGGAAGGCTCCCGCCCGACCCGCTCCCAGAGCTTCGCCCCGACCCGGTCGAGCGCCAGCGCGAGCGTGAACACCTTTGAAATGGACTGGATCGAGAAGGGCTCGTCGCAATCGCCCGCGCCCCATACCCGCCCGCCCTTGTCCGCGAAGGCGATGCCGAGCTTGCTCGGGTCGACCTTGGCGAGCGCGGGGATGTAATCGGCGACCTTGCCGGCGGCGCGATGCGGGGCAGCGGCGGCGAGGGCCTCGGCAAGGATGTCGTCCATGCCGTGCTTCTTAGCGCGTTTGTGGAGGGAGTGGATGCCCCGCGAGGATTCGAACCTCGATAGACGGAGTCAGAGTCCGTAGTCTTACCATTAGACGACGGGGCAATCGGGAGGGCCGCGAGATAGGCAGGGCAAGGCGGCCTGTCAACGCCGTCAAATGAATGAAGCCCGCCCTCCCCTCATAGGGCATACCCTGCAATTTCAGCGCTCTTCTGGCTCCTCGACACGAGTAAGAACCGCGCCTCCGTGCAGTTGAATAACGTGGTCGGCCCTATCTCGTTCGTCACCGGTTAGCCACCAAGTTTCGCCGTCCCAATGAGCCACTTCCAAGTCGCCCAGAGAAGTAGAACGTATCCAATAATACCCAGGAATGCGCTCAACACTCATATCGAATCTCTCGCTTACGGTATGAGGATTTTGCACATTTGAAGAACTTGAAAACGCTGCTCATCCGTTCCCGTGCGGAAGCGGTCGATGAGTTCCTCCTCGTCATGTGATCTTCTGTTCACAATCGAATCTACCACCAGCCAGAACATTTCTCTTTGTTCAGGAGATTGCGCGCGATAGTCCCGTATTAATCGCCTTTCTTCATCGCTCAACTCGTGAGATTGTTCGTCCAATGGCAAGAGCTCAGCCGGGTAAACCTCAAGGGCGCGGGCAATACGCTGCATCCAAGGCAGCGAGAGCCGTCTCTTCCCGCGCTCAAGCACGCTTAGCTGGCTGGTAGCGGTTCCCATTCGATGAGCCACTTCGGCTTGCGTCAGGCCCCGATCCCTTCGCAGCTCGCGTATCCGATTTGGCAACAGGGGTGAGGTCTCTCGACTTTCTGGCATTCTGGCCTCTCCATTCCTTAGTAATTGACAGACTGAATGTTGCAAATCGTGAAAATCAGGCATTCGGAAGAAGGCGGTAATCACACTCGGCTAGAACGCAGTCTCTGGCGGGGGGTCGACCCGCCTTGTCCCCCACCTTGCCCTGCAACCGCGCCCAATGTACAAAGGCCTCAGGTCAGTGGGAGGCCCCGGTCTCCCGAAACGAAAACAGAATCGAGACGTCCGGAAATGCCGCAGCAAGCCGCCCCGGCTCCGCGTGCGCCGGTCCCGGAACCGGCCGAAGCGGTCTCCAGCCTCCCGCCGCGGCGGTGGGCGTCCCGCCACACCTACGGCGCGATCGATCTCGGCACCAACAATTGCCGCCTCCTGGTCGCGCGCCCGACCGACGACGGCTTCACCGTCATCGACGCCTTCTCGCGGGTCGTGCGGCTCGGCGAGGGCATGGCGACCAGCGGCAAGCTCTCCGAAGGGGCGATGGACCGCGCCGTGGCGGCGCTCTCGGTCTGCGCCGAGAAATTGCGCCGCCGCCATGTCAGCCTCGCCCGCTCGGTCGCGACCGAGGCCTGCCGGCGCGCCGTCAACGGCCGCCATTTCGTCGAGCGGGTCCGCCGCGAGACCGGCATCTGCCTCGAGATCATCGCGCCGGAAGAGGAGGCGCGGCTCGCCATGCTCGGCTGCCACCGGCTGCTCGAGCCCGGCGACGGCCCGGCCCTGATCTTCGACATCGGCGGCGGCTCGACCGAATTGGTGCTGATCGACACTGATGAGGGCGAGCCCAGGATCAAATGCTGGTGGAGCGCGCCCTGGGGCGTGGTCTCGCTGACCGACAGCGAGGGCCGCAACTTCGCCACCGTCGAGGAGCGGCTCGCCGCCTATGGCCGCATGCGCGAGCGCGTCCGCCACGCCTTCCGCCGCTTCGTCGACCTGCTGCCGACCGGCCGGGACGGCATCCGCCTGATGGGGACGAGCGGCACCGTCACCACCCTTGCCAGCGTCTATCTCGCTTTGCCGAGCTACGACCGCCGGGCGGTCGACGGCCTGAAGATGCCGGCCTCGGCGATGCGCCAGATCAGCCAGACCCTGTCCGCAATGGACCATGGCGAGCGCGCCTTGTTTCCCTGCATCGGCCACGAGCGCGCCGACCTCGTCGTCGCCGGCTGCGCGATCCTCGAGACGATCATGGACCTCTGGCCCGCCGAAACCCTCGGCGTCGCCGACCGCGGCATCCGCGAGGGGATCCTGCGCTCGCTGATGGCCCGGGATGGGCATGTGATATGAAGAATATGTTCCTCCCGGGGACGGGGAGGGGGACCGCGCCGCGTAGCGGCGTGGTGGAGGGGGCTCGGCGGTTACGCGCCCTAGACTCGAACCCCCCTCCACCATGCTGCGCATGGTCCCCCTTCCCGTCCCGGGGAGGACCTCAAAGGTGACCCGCTCCGGCCACACCCGCGTCAAGACCGCGAAGGGCCGCCGCGTGAGCTCGACCCGCTGGCTCGAGCGCCAGCTGAACGATCCCTATGTCCGGCGCGCCAAAGCCGAAGGCTATCGCTCGCGCGCCGCCTACAAGCTCATCGAGCTGGACGAGCGCTTCGGCTTCCTCAAGGGTGCAAGGCGCGTGGTCGACCTCGGCATCGCGCCGGGCGGCTGGGCCCAGGTCGTCCGCCAGCGCCTGCCGCAGGCGGCCCTGGTCGGCATCGACCTGCTGCCTGCCGATCCGATCGAGGGCGCGACCATCCTGCAGATGGACTTCATGGACGAGGCGGCGCCGGACAAGCTGAAGGGGGCGCTCGGCGGCCCGGCCGACCTCGTCCTCTCCGACATGGCCGCGAACACGGTCGGCCATCCGCAGACCGATCATCTGCGCACGATGGGCCTGGTCGAGGCGGCGCTCGATTTCGCCGGCGAGGTCCTCGGCCCCGGCGGCGCCTTCGTCGCCAAGGTCCTCGCCGGCGGCGCCGATGCGAGCCTCGTCGCCGAGCTCAAGCGCCGCTTCACGACGGTGAAGCACGCCAAGCCGCCGGCCAGCCGCAAGGGTTCGTCGGAATGGTATGTCGTGGCGCAGGGGTTCAAGTGACGCCCCCGACAGGGCGTCATCCTGACGAAAGTCAGGAGCCATGAACACGGAGAACTCTCCTCGGCCGTGTTCATGGATGCTGAATCAAGTTCAGCATGACGAAACGGTGCGGCGGGCCGCTTAGCGCCCTAACCCCGGCTCCCGCGCCGCCGCCACCGCCCGTTTCAGCGCCTCATAGCCGACCGCCCCCTCCAGCACCTGGTTCCCCACGGTGAAGGTCGGCGTGCCGGTCGTGCCGAGCGCGCGGAACAGCTCGAAATTGCGGCTGAGCTCGGCATGGCCGTCGGCGGTCTCGCCTTCGCGCGTCACCCGGGTTTCCGCGACCGCCTGCGCCAGCACCGGCTCCGTCGGCCGGCCGAGCGCGAACATCCGGTCGTGGAAGGCGCGGAAGCGGCCCTGGCGGGCGGCGCCGAGGCTGACATAGGCGGCCGCCTGGCTGTTCGGGCCGAGCACCGGCAGCTCGCGCCAGACCACCTTCAGCCGCGGATCCTCGCGTAGCAGCCGGTCGACGTCGGCATTGACGGCGTGGCAATAGGGGCAGGCATAATCGAAGAACTCGACCAGCACGACGTCGCCGTTCGGATTGCCCGCCCAGGCGCCGTGATAAGGCGTCTCCAGCGCCGTCCGGTGCTGGAGCACCGCGGCGGTCGCCTGGCGCTGCTGCAGCCGCTGCATCGCCTCCGGCAATATCTCGCCATGGTCGAGGATATAGTCGCGGACGACCTTCTCTGTCCCGGCCCGGTCGCCGCCCTGCCATTCATGATAGCCGACCACGGCGGCCGCGCCGATCGCGACGCCGCCGAGCCCGGCAAGCGCGCTGCCGCGCCAGCCGCCGAGCCCCGCGGGGCGCCCGCCTTCCGCCATCAATGATGCCCGCGGCGCTGCTGCATCGCGCTGCGCGAGACCATCGAGATGTCCTGCGCGCGCAGCCAGTCGGGCGTGCCGACCGGAATGCCCATCATCGCCCGCTCGGCATTGGGCAAAGCGAGGCCCGGATTGCCTTCGAGGCTGTAGCGCTCCGCCGTCGCCAAGGCGGCCCGCGCCTCGTCGCCCTCGCGGTCGTAGACGATCCCGAGCTGGTACCAGGCGAAGGGATTGTCGTTGTCGCGCGCCACCGCGAGCCGCAGCACGCGCTTGGCCTCGTCGAAATTGGCCGGATCCTCGGTCGAGATCAAGGCATGGCCGAGCAGTGCCGCGATCAGGGGCTGGTCCGGCGCCCGCGCCACCGCCTCCCGAAGCACGCCGAGCGCCTCCTGCGGACGGCCGCCCTCGAGCAGGATCTGGCCCTTCAGCTCGAGGAAATAGGGATCGTGCGGCGCCGCCCGGAGCAGGGCGTCGGCCTCGGCATTGGCCTCGTCGGGATGGCCGGTGCGGTGCCAGGCATAGGCCCGGGCATAATGGGCCGGGATCGTCTGGTTGGTCTCCGGATAGCGGCCAAGCACCTGGCGGGCGTCGTCGACATAGCCGGAAAGCTTGGCGCGGACCCGCTGGAAGCGCGCCTCGATCGCCGGGTCGGTCGGCCGGTTCCAGGCCGGATCGCTCTGGTAGCGGGTCTCCAGCGCGGCGATGCGCTCGCTGTTCAGCGGGTGGGTGCGGGAATAGCTGTCCTCCTGCGGGATGCTCATCCGGAACTCGAGATTCTGGAGGCGGCGGAAGAAGGCGAGCGAGCCGCGGCCGCTGATCCCGGCGCGGCTGAGGAAGGTGGCGCCGGCCTGGTCCGCGCTGCTCTCCTGGTCCCGGGTGAAGGTGAGGAAGCGGCCCATCGCCATCTGCTGGCCGGCCATGATCGAGGCCATGCCGGCATCGCCGGCGCCGGCCGCCATCGCCGCCGCGCCGAGCAGCAGCGAGAGGACCATGATCCCGGTCGCCTGGCGCATGCCCTCGTCCTGCCGGAGGATATGGCCGCCAGCGATATGGCCGAGCTCGTGGGCGATCACGCCCTGCACCTCGTTCGCATTCTCGGCCGAGGTGAACAGGCCGCTGTTGATGTAGACGAGCTGGCCGCCGGCGGTGAAGGCGTTGATCTGCGGATCGCCGATGATGACGATCCGCACGTTCGAGGGCTGCAGCCCGGCCGCCTCGATCAGCGGTCGGGAGATGTCGCGCAGCAGGGCCTCGGTCTCGGAATCGCGGAGGATCTGCTGCGCCGAGGCGGGCTGGAGGCCGGCGGCGAAGCTGAGCGCGAGCAACATCACCAGCCGGACCAGGAACCTGCCGGCCCGGAAGCTCGTCCTGCGCGCGTCAGCCATCGGCCCTTCTATCCTCGCGCCGCCTGAACCGCGGCTGAAACCGTCATTCCGCCCCGGCGCCGAACGTCCGCTGCCACCAGCCGCGCCGCGGCGCGCCTTCCTCTTCCTCGGCTTGTGCCTCAGGAGCTGGCGCCGGCTCCGCGGCCGGGGGGGCGGGCGCGGCCTTCTTGCGCCTCCCCTTGGGCGCGGGCGCTGGCTCGGCATCGTTGGCGGGGGCAGGCGGGGGAACTTCCTCGGCCGGAATCACCGGCTCCGGCGCTGGCGCGGCCTCGGCCTTCTTGCGGCGGCCGCCACGCTTCGGCTTGGCCTCCGCTTCGGGAGCCGGCTCCGGCTCGGGGGCCGGCGCGGCTTCGGCTTTGGGCTCGGGCGCAGCCTCAGGCTCCGCGGCCACGGCCGGCGCCTCGGCGCCCTTGCGGGCTCGCGGCCGGCGGCGGGCCTTGCGGGCAGGCTCCGCCTCCGGCTGCTCGGCCGGGGCTTCGGCTTCGGGCTCGGACGCGGCGTCTGCCTCGCCGGTCTCGGCCTCGCCGGCCTCGTTCTGCTCCTCGCCATCCTCGCGGTCACGGCGGCGACCGCCGCGACGGCCGCGCCGGCGCCGGCGCCGGCCCTTGCGATCCTCGCCATCGCGTTCGCCGCGGTTGCCGCGCGCGCGACGCGACTCGCTCTCGTCGGCTTCGGCCTCTTCGGAATCCTCCTCGTCCTCCTCCTCGGCGACGATCTCGTCGTCGTCCTCGGGCTCCGGGGCGGGGAGGGCGGCCGGACGCGGCCGCTCGGCCGGGGGCGGCCCATGCGCCTCGACGCTCATCCGCGCGCCTTCGAAGCTCTCCTCGATCAGCACTTCGATC
>JAFAZM010000307.1 GCA_019239785.1 Sphingomonadaceae bacterium | reverse complement strand
GAGGCGCCAAGGAAATGGCCGATCCGTTCGGTCGCCGAATGGGCCATGTCGCCGAGATGGTCGAGCCGCTGCAGATTGCGCTGCGCCCTTTGCTGGCAGCGCGACAGCACCGTGTTCGGATTGTCGTCATCGTCATCGGCCGCGGCGGCCGCCGGCGGGGTCCGCGGCGCCGGCCGCGCCGCATGCGTGCGGCCGGCCGGCGGAAAGGCCTGCACCGCGACAGGCAGCAGCGCGAGGCTTGCCGTCAGCAGCAACCGGCACGGATCGGACGGATGGCTGAAAATTCCCGCTTCTCCCCGCGAAGCCAGGCGATCCACCTTTCATCGCCGCTGCACGCGGCGAAGTCCAGCCCCGCGGGATGCAGGGGTCGTCACCCGCGCAAACTGGCCTGATTGACGGCCCCGATGGTTATGCGGTCGCAACGGTGCCTTGCAACATGAATGCCTTGGGCCGTATCGAGTGGCAATGGCGATAGGAGCTCTCGAAAGACAAGCGTTGAAGGCCCACGCCAAAGCCGTTGTTCACATGCGTGAACGCCACAAATCCAGAGCGCTCGGACTCGTCCTGGGTGCCGGGGTGAGTAAGGCGGTTCAATTCCCCTCATGGCCCGAGCTCGTACAACGGATCGCGGATGACGAAGAGGTCGACGGAGGCCACCTGCTGGCTGCGGCCGGGTCGACCACCTCTGACACCGCTAAAACTCAGATGCTGTTGCAGCACTATCGCACCAAACGTCTCGATGCACTTGGCGAGCCGGCCTCCTCAAAAACGTTGCGCAAGATTCATGGTGAATGGCGCCGTATAATGCAGCGCGCTCTGTATCAAGGCGTTCCAACCACAGCCCAAGAGCTGCGGAATTGTCATCCATATTTGAATGAATTTATTCCGGTTATTATCGATTCTCCGATGACCGTGACCTATAACTTCGATGATACGGTGGAGCGACTGATAAGAATTGCACATCCTGATCGTGAAGGAAATTTTGGGAGATCGTTCGAGACCGTTTGGAACGCTGCGCTGCAATTTCGATCTGGCACAGCAGTTATTTACCATCCCAACGGCTTCCTACCGCATAATTTGCTCGAATATCCGAGCGAGACGATCGTTTTCTCGGAAGACACGTTCGCCGACCAACTGATCGAAAGCATGGCGGGCCATCACGCGTCGTTGCTGCACCATCTTTCAAAGACCACGTGCATTTTTGTGGGGCTCTCACTAAACGACACCACATTGCGTCATCTGCTGCGCCAGAACGCAAGAATCAATCCCGGCCACTGTCATTATTATGTGGCGTTCGTCGAAGACGGGATCGAGCGGGATAGGGTGGTCGAACAATCATTACGCGATGCAAATTTTGAAGTTTATAACCTAATCACCCTTTTTTTGACCAATAGCGAGATTGCCGCACTGGGTAAACTTATCACAGCCGAAGATGATGAATTTAGACTTGCTGCGGAGGAGGAAGGCGCCGAGCTTCGATATGTCTATTATTTGAGTGGAGCAATCGGCGCTGGCAAGACCACGTCCCTTTCGTACCTCAATTCGCTCAAAACATACGAGGAATGGACAGAAACTAGAATCGAGCTGCTTGGCAAAGCTTGGACCGAACTCACTGAGAGCGAGCGTGTTGAAGTGGACGGATGGATTTTGGGGCAGTTTGTAAAAAAGAATGTGGCCCTGCTCAATCAATCCTCAGGAATTCTCGTAGTGGACCGACCTGCCCTCGATCCACTCTCTTTCACTCCGCCTGAGAGCATCCCTCTTAAAGCTTCCGCCATGAGAAGCGCATTTGCGCCTGGCGCCTCGCGACGGCGCATTTGCACCGGCCAAGTTATTCTTATGAAGGGCGAACCAGGGGAAATGGAGGCGCGGGTCGTCGGCCGTCATAAGGAAAGTAGCGCCAGCGTGATCCGTGAGATGCAGGAAAAACTTACATGGATATACCCAAACCATTGTCTCATTGATACATTTGGGGCGTCCGTCCATGACGTCGTCAGGGCAATCAGTCGGATCATTCACTTAGAGGATTATGCGCCTTCCGACTTAGCAGCTCGCCTCGATGAACTCGCCGACGGCTGATGGAACGGCAATGGCCGCAGCAAGACCCCTAATTTATCTTGCAGCACCGCTCTTCAACCCGATGGAGCGTGCCTTCAACCTCAAGCTCCGCGAGGCACTCTTACCACATGCGGATGTCTATTTACCCCAGCTCGATGGCACTCTACTAGTCGAGGCACTGGCTAAAGGTATCCCCTACTCAATTGCCGCTGAGCACGTCTTTGAGGCTGACACATCCTGCATTGCACGGTGCGACGCACTCCTTATCGTTCTCAATGGCCGCACGATCGACGAAGGCGCGGCATTCGAACTTGGCGTTGCTTGGTCCCTCGGAAAAGCCTGCGTCGGTTACAAGGATGACGCGAGACAATTACTGGCCGCGGGTGACAACCCAATGATTGCCCGCGCGCTCAAGTCAGTTCTGGAAAACCTCGGAGAGGCTGCCCTCTGGGCTCAGTCGCTAGCCGTCGTTTAGTAGAGCAAGTAAGCCCTTAGTTCACTCTGCCAAGCCTGCTCGTCCGGCAGGGTCAGCGCGTCGAGCTCGGCGGGCGTCGCGGCCGGATCGTCGACCCATTCGCGCAGCAGCGGCGAGCCGTTGATCACATCGATGGCGAGCTTGTCGAACTCATATTCGTAGGGGAAGTCGCGCCAGAGTTCGTAATCCGGCTTGAGCCGCCTGAGCGCCTTGAAGGCGAGCGCCTGCACCCGCCAGGGCCTGAAGGCGGCATGCTCGTAAGCGCCGCCTTCGGCATGGATGAAGACACCGTTGCAGAGCTTGTCGACATGCTTGTGGAAGGTCGGCTGGAACCAGATGTCGCGCAGCGTGCAGCCGGCGAGCCAGTGCGGCGCGAGCGCGCGCATCTCGGCGATCAGCGCGCGGGCGTCGAGATCGGGGGCGCCGAACAATTCCAGCGGCCGCGTCGTCCCCCGCCCCTCGGACAGGGTCGTTCCTTCCAGCATCACCGTACCGGCATAGGCCCGCGCCATGTTGACGTTCGCCGCATTGGGGCTCGGGTTGATCCAGACCCGCTCCGGCGGCCAGCCGAAACCCGGGCCCTCCTCCGGCCGCCAGCCCTCCATCTCGATCACGCGATAGTCGACGTCGAGGCCGAACTGGCCGATGAACCAGCGGCCCATCTCGCCGAGCGTCAGCCCATGCCGCATCGGCATCGGCCCGGCGCCGACGAAGCTCTCCCAGCCCGGCCGCAAGGTCAGTCCCTCGATCGGCCGCCCGGCCGGATTGGGCCGGTCGAGCACCCAGACCGACTTGCGATGCGCCGCGGCGGCCTCCAGCACGTAGAGCAGGGTCGTGACGAAGGTGTAGATGCGGCAGCCGACGTCCTGCAGGTCGACCAGGATCAGGTCGAACGTGCCGAGCGACTGGCCGGTCGGCCGCCGCACCTCGCCATAGAGGCTGAACACCGGCATGCCGTAGGTCGGATCGGTATAATCCGGCGATTCCATCATATTGTCCTGGAGATCGCCGCGCACGCCGTGCTGCGGCCCGAACACGGCGGAGACGTTGAGGCCGGCGGCGACCAAAGCGTCGAGGCTGTGGGTCAGGTCCGCCGTCACCGAGGCCGGGTGGGCGAGCAGAGCGACGCGCTTGCCCTCGAGCGGCTTGCACAGGTCGGGCTCGGAAAGCAGGCGGTCGATGCCGAATTTCATGCGGGTGCTATTCCTTCGTCATGCCGGACTTGGTCCGGCATCCATCTTGCTGCCGTTGGTAAAGAAGGTGGACCCCGGATCAAGTCCGGGGTGACGGAGGAGGGTGATACGCCGGCAGTTCCAAGACGAAGGAGCTGGGATCGTGGAAGTCCGGCTTGTCCCCGGGCGGATGCGCGAGCGCCCAATAAGATCTGGTGCCGTCCGTCTCCTCGACGATCGCGGACAGGCCCATCCGGAGTGCTGCCGGGGGTAGATCCGACAGGTCGACCTCGGCCTCGAGCGCGTAAGCTGCGGCGCCGCTGCCGCCTTCGCCGTCCGGGTCGGGATCGACCACGGGTGCCAGGCGGAGCCGGAGATCGCGCCGCCCGTGCCGGTGGGACTCGAAGGCGTAGGCCGCCCATCGCGACGAGGGAGAGAAGTTGAATTCGAAATAGGCTGGAGATCCGGGCGGCCGAAGGAACAGCTCGAAGCAGGTTGTCTGCCATAGGTCGTCCGCCCGCTCCGGCGCGCACCTTGCCGGCAGCGCAAGCTCGCCACCCGTCACGCTGAACCGGAGCAGGACGGCTTCTGCGCCGGTCCGAACGACCTCAACCTCGACCGCTTCGATCGATGCCGCCGGCGCGCCGGGATGCGGGAGGAGGCGGTGCTTTCCCAACGAATGTCCCTCATGCTAGGCGCGCGCAGCATGACCGAATTCCAATCCGACCTGCTGCGCCTCCTCGCCGAGCGCGGCTATATCCATCAGGTCACCGATCCTGAAGGCCTGGACGCGCTCGCCCGGAAAGAAATCGTCCCCGGCTATATCGGCTTCGATGCGACCGGCCCCTCCCTTCACGTGGGCAGCCTCGTCCAGATCATGCTGCTCCGGCGGATGCAGCAGGCCGGGCACAAGCCGATCGTGCTGATGGGCGGCGGCACCACCAAGATCGGCGACCCTTCGGGCAAGGACGAGAGCCGGCGCCTGCTGACGCCGGAGACGATCAACGCCAACATCGCCTCGATCCGGCGGGTGTTCGAACGGTTCCTGACGTTCGGCGACGGACCGACCGATGCAATCATGGCGGACAATGCCGACTGGCTCGACGCGCTCCAATATATTCCGTTCCTGCGCGACGTCGGCCCGCATTTCACGATCAACCGGATGCTGACCTTCGACAGCGTCCGCCTGCGGCTCGAGCGGGAGCAGCCGCTCACCTTCCTCGAATTCAACTACATGATCCTCCAGGCCTATGACTTCCTGGAATTGTCGCGCCGCGCCGCGTGCCGGCTCCAGCTCGGCGGCTCGGACCAATGGGGCAATATCGTCAACGGCATCGAGCTGACGCGGCGCATCGACGGCACCCAGCTCTACGGCGTGACCACGCCTTTGATCACCACCGCCGACGGCGGCAAGATGGGCAAGACCGAGCGCGGCGCGGTCTGGCTCAACGCGGACCAGCTCGGCCCCTACGATTATTGGCAATTCTGGCGGAACACGCAGGATGCGGACGTCGGCAAGTTCCTGCGCCTGTTCACCGACCTTCCGCTGGACGAGATCGCGCGGCTGGAGAATCTGCAGGGCGCCGAGATCAACGACGCCAAGAAGGTCCTGGCCGATGCGGCGACGGCGATGCTCCACGGCGAGGAAGCGGCGGCGGCCGCCGCCGAGAGCGCCCGCCGCACCTTCGAGGAAGGCGCCGCCGGCGAGGCGCTGCCGACCTTGAAGGTGGAGGGCGAGATCGGGCTGGTCGATGCCCTGGTCGGGCTCGGCCTGGTCGCCTCCAAGAAGGAGGCGCGGCGGCTGATCGAGCAGGGCGGCGCGCGGGTGGATGGTGAGACGGCGGGCGAGGATGTCGCCATCAAGGTTGCCGGCGATGTTCGCATCTCCGCCGGCAAGAAGAAGCATGGGCTGCTGACCCATTAATCCTCCCCGGAACGGGGAGGGGGACCATGCGAAGCATGGTGGTGGGGTCGGGCCTCGTCATGCTCGCTGTCGCTCGCGACCCCTCCACCACGCCGCTGCGCGGCGCGGTCCCCCTCCCCGTTCCGGGGCGGATTTCCTAGCCGCCCCTGAGCAGCCCCACCGCCGCCTCCCGCTCCATAAGATAGAGCAGGATTCGCGCCGCCTTCCCCCTTTCGCCCTCCAACCCGCCGTCGCGGTCGACCAGCAGACGGGCATCGGCCATTGCGGGCGGGGCGAGCTCGGCGATCTGCTCGGGGGTGGCGAGGCGGAACTGGGCCTCGCCGGACTGGCGGGTGCCGAGGATCTCGCCGGCGCCGCGCAGGCGCAGATCCTCCTCGGCGATGCGGAAGCCGTCATTGGTGTCGCGCATCAGGGTGAGCCGGGCACGCGCCGTCTCGCTCAGCGCATTGCCGCGCAGCAGCAGGCAGATGCTGTGCTGGTCGCCGCGGCCGACCCGGCCGCGCAATTGGTGGAGCTGGGCGAGGCCGAAGCGGTCGGCATGCTCGACGATCATCAGGGTCGCATTGGGCACGTCGACGCCGACCTCGATCACCGTGGTCGCGACCAGCACCTTCACCTCGCCGCGCTGGAAGGCGGCCATCACCGCATCCTTCTCCGGCCCCTTCATCCGGCCGTGGACGACGCCGACCGCATCGCCGAAGCGCAAGTGCAGCACCCGCGCCCGCTCCTCGGCCGCCGCGAGATCCGAAGCCTCGCTCTCCTCGACCAGCGGGCAGACCCAATAAGCCTGGCGCCCCGCCGCGAGATGGCGGCCGAGGCCGTCGACCACCTCGGGCAGACGTTCGTCGCTGATCACCCTGGTCTCGATCGGCTGGCGGCCGGGCGGCATCTCGTCGAGCCGGCTGACGTCCATCTCGCCATAATGGGTGAGCGTCAGCGTGCGCGGGATCGGCGTCGCGGTCATCACCAGCAGGTGCGGCGGCCGCTCCGCCTTGGCCGCAAGCATCATCCGCTGCGCGACGCCGAAGCGATGCTGCTCGTCGACCACGGCAAGGCCGAGCCTTTTGTAGGCGACGTGCTGCTGGAAGATGGCATGGGTGCCGACGAGGATGTGGATCGAGCCGTCGGCGAGGCCCATCAGGCAGGATTCCCGCGCCCTCCCCTTCTCGCGGCCGGTCAGGATGGCGACGTTGACCGGCAGGCCGGCGAGCATCCGCGACAGCGTCTCATAATGCTGGCGGGCGAGGATCTCCGTGGGCGCGAGCAGGGCCGCCTGCGCGCCCGCCTCGACCGCGGTCAGCATCGCCATCAGCGCGACCAGCGTCTTCCCCGAGCCGACGTCGCCCTGGAGCAGCCGAAGCATCGGCACGTCCTGCTGCAGGTCGCCTTCGATCTCGGCGACGGCCCCCCGCTGCGCCGAGGTCGGCGCGTAGGGGAGCTTCAGCCGGTCGCGCAGGCTCCCGTCCCCTTTGAGCGGGACGCCCTTGCGCTTGCGGGAGGAGGCACGGACCAGCATCAGCGCGAGCTGGTTGGCGAAGACCTCGTCATAGGCGAGCCGGTCCCGCGCCGCCGCGGCGGCCGGATCCCTATGCGCGGTCGCCAGGGCCTCGGCCCAGTCCGGCCAGTCGCGCTGCGCCTTCAGGCTCGGCTCGATCCACTCGCCGAGCGAAGGCAGCCGCGCCAGCGCCTGGCCCGCCAGATCGGCGAGGCGGTGGTTGGTCAGCCCTTCCGACAAGGGATAGACCGCCTCGCGCTCGGGGATCGTCCCGGCCTCGGCCGGCGGCAGCACATGGTCCGGATGGACGATCTGCAGCTCCTGGCCGTAGCGGTCGAGCCTGCCCGAAACGATCCGGGTCTCGGCGAGCGGCAGCTGCTTCCGCCCCCAGCCCGGATTGTTGAAATAAGTGAGGGTGACGTAATCGCCGGCCTTGTCCGCGGCATAGATGCGGAACGGGCCCCGGCCGCCGCTCTGGCGATAATCGCGGGCGGTCAGCGCGATCGTGATCGTCCGCCCGACCTCGGCCTCCTCCAGCAGCTCGACCTTCTTCCGGTCGATCCAGCCGGTCGGCAGATGGAAGAGGATGTCGACGACGCGGTTCAGGCCGAGCCGATGCAACGGCTTGGCGAGCTGCGGCCCGATGCCCTTCAGCACCTCCACTTCGGCGAACAAAGGATTGAGGATGTCGGGGCGCATGAGTGCTACCGCGCGCCTGCAAGCCCTCCCCCATTAAGGGGAGGATGGGGAGGGGATATCAGGCGTCCAGAACCCGTCATTCCCGCGAAAGCGGGAATCCCGCTTCTTGTCCTTCTTCGCGCCCTTTCCTTCTTCTTCGCGCCTTCGCGTGAAACCAGTTTTCTTTTTCCTGCACGCGAGGACGCGAAGCAGGAAGCAGAAGAACAAGCGGGATTCCCGCTTTCGCGGGAATGACGACCGAAACGTGGGAAGGTGACAGCCCTCCTGAGAAGGGGAGCAGGTGCCCCCTCAAGCGAAGCTGAAATCCACCTTGGGCGGGTCGCCTTTGCCGTCGAATGCCTGGTCACGATAAGGGCCCTCCCGGTCCACCCAATGCAGGAAGAGATGCGCCGACCAGCGATTGGGGTTGGGCATGGTGCGGCCGTGGCGATGGTGCACGCCCTGGTAGAGCACGGCGTCGCCGACCTGCATCGGCACGGCGCTGTGCGCCTCGTCCCAGCCCTCCTCGACCCGCGAAGAGGGCGCCTGGTTCTGATGGCCGATCTCCAGCGGCCAGGCATGGCCGTCGCTATAGGCCAGGGTCAGCGACAGGCTGTGCTCGCAGGAGAGCCGGTCGCAATGGACCTTGCAGACGTCGCCGCCGCGATAGACGCGCAGATAATCGTAGGTCGGCAACAGGTCGCGGCCGACGATCTCGCTGACGATCGGCGTCAGCCCCCAGAGGAAGAACAGCATCGGCTTGTAGTGGAAGCCATAGGCCTCGAAGGCCGGCCGGTTCAGCAGGTTCGGATATTGGTCGACGCGGCTCAGCGCGATCGGCTGCGGGCCGACATCCTGCTTCAGCGCGTACATGAAGCCGTCCGCGACCTCGGCCGGAATCAGGCCTTCGAGCAAAGCATAGCCCGCGTCATGATAATCGCCGGTCACCTTCATCGCCTCACGGCTAAAGGCTCGGCGAAAAGCGCGCAAGCCGCGTACGCCGGCTTTCATCGGCGCGGCAAATCACTACATGGGAGGCAGCACGCCGACATCCCTTCCGGGCCGCTGTCGGCCAATCGCGCGTGGGAAAAATGGACCGCAACGACCGCCTCAAACGCCTGCAGTTCCGCAGCCACCATCGGGGGGTCCGCGAGGCCGATCTGATGATCGGCGGCTATTTCGAGCGCTGGCACGACAGCTGGTCGGACGACGAGATGGACTGGTTCGAGGCGCTGCTCGAGGAGCAGGATGTCGACATCATGGCCTGGGCGCTGGGAACCGCATCCGTGCCCGCGCGCTGGCAGGGCGAGCTGATGCAGCGCCTGCAGCGGCTCGATTATATCAAGCATTCGGAATGACGTGAGCGACGATCTTCAGAAAATCCTGACGGCGGCGAAGCCGATCACCTTGGCCGGCGTGCCAGCGGGCTTCATGCCCTGGCTCGCCGCCGACCTTGCGCGCGCCGCCAAAGGGCGTGCGGTGTTCATCGCGCCGGACGAAGGCGCGATGCGCGCGCTTGCCGATGCCGCCGCCTATTTCGCGCCGGAGCTGGAGGTACTCGCCTTCCCGGCCTGGGACTGCCTGCCCTACGACCGCTCCTCGCCCTCGCTTCGGTCGACCTCCGAGCGGCTTGCGACCCTGCACGCGCTCCAGCGCAAGGCGACGAAGCCGCAATTGCTCGTCACCACCGTCAATGCCGCGACCCAGCGCACCCTGACTCCGTTCCGCATCCGCCAGCTCGTCGCGCGGCTTGCGCCGGGCGAGCGGATCGACCTCGACCGGCTCGCCGCCTTGCTCGCCGCAAACGGCTACGGCCGGACCGAGACGGTGCGCGATCCCGGCGAGTTCGCGGTGCGCGGCGGCATCGTCGACCTGTTCCCTTCGGGCGAGGAGCAGGCGCTCCGCCTCGACTTCTTCGGCGACGAGATCGAGAGCGTCCGCCGCTTCGATCCCGCCACCCAGCGCAGCATCGACCGGATCGAGGGCTTCACCCTCCTCCCCGCCTCCGAGACCCTGCTCGACGAAGACAGCGTCAAGCGCTTCCGCTCCGCCTATCGCGAACTCTTCGGCGCCAATGCGACCGGCGATCCGCTCTACCAGGCGGTGTCGGAAGGCCGCCGCATCGCCGGCATCGACCATTGGCTGCCCCTGTTCGAGGAGAGACTGGCGACCCTGTTCGACCATCTCGCCGAGGACGACCTCGTCGTCCGGGACGCCGGCGACGCGGGCGCCGCCGAGGGACGGTTCGAGGCGATCGCCGATTATTACGAGAATAGAAAGCGCGCGCAGAGCAGCGACCCCGGCTCCTACCGCCCGCTCGTCCCGGAAAGCCTCTATCTCTCCCGCGACGAATGGGAAGAGCTTGCCGCGGCGCGGCCGCTCCATCTCGTCACGCCCTTCCACGAGCCGGAGAGCGAGACCGTCATCGACTTCGCCGTCGATGCCGCCCGCGATTTCGCGCCCGAGCGGGCGCAGGGTTCGAACGTCTACGAGGCGGTCGTCGCCCATCTCGCCGCGCTGCGCCGGCAGAAGCGGAAGGTCGTGCTCGCTTCCTATTCGGCCGGCTCGCGCGAGCGGCTGAAGGGCCTGCTCGCCGATCACGGCCTGACCAAGATCGTCGAGGCGGACAATTGGCAGGAGGCGCTCGGCGCCTCCGCGGTCGCGCTCGCGGTGATCCAGCTCGACCACGGCTTCACCGGCCGCGACGTCGCCTTGCTCACCGAGCAGGACATGCTCGGCGACCGGCTCGTCCGCCGCCGCAAGCGCCGCAAGGGCGCCGACGCCTTCCTCTCCGAGCTCGCGACGCTCACCCCCGGCGACCTTGTCGTCCATGCCGATCACGGCATCGGCCGCTACGAGGGCCTGACCCAGATCCCGGTGCAGAAGGCGCCGCACGATTGCGTCGCGCTCACTTATGCGGGCGGCGACAAGCTCTACGTCCCGGTCGAGAATATCGACATCCTCTCGCGCTACGGCAGCGAGAGCGAGGGCGTGGCGCTCGACAAGCTCGGAGGCGAGGCCTGGCAGCGGCGCAAGTCGCGAATGAAGGAGCGGATCCGCGAGATTGCCGGCGACCTGATCCGGGTCGCCGCCGAGCGCGCGCTCCGCCCCGGCGCGATCGCGCTGCCCGACACCGGCTATGCCGCCTTCGCCGACCGCTTCCCCTATGAGGAGACCGAGGACCAGGACCGCGCCATCGCCGACGTGATCGCCGACCTCGGCGCCGGCCGGCCGATGGACCGCCTGGTCTGCGGCGACGTCGGCTTCGGCAAGACCGAGGTCGCGCTCCGCGCCGCCTTCATCGCGGCGATGGCGGGCCTGCAGGTCGCCCTGATCGCGCCGACCACCCTGCTCGCCCGCCAGCATTACGAGACCTTCCGCGAGCGCTTCCAGGGCTTCCCGATCGAGATCGGCCGCCTCTCCCGCCTGGTCTCCACCACGGAGGCCAAGGCGACCCGCGAGGGGCTGAAGGCCGGGAAAATCGACATCGTCGTCGGCACCCATGCGGTGCTCGCCAAGAGCGTCGAGTTCAAGAACCTGGGCTTGGTCATCGTCGACGAGGAGCAGCGCTTCGGCGTCGCCCACAAGGAAAGGCTGAAGGCGCTGCGCGCCGACGTCCACGTCCT
Source organism: Sphingomonadaceae bacterium (assembly GCA_019239785.1). Taxonomy (GTDB): domain Bacteria; phylum Pseudomonadota; class Alphaproteobacteria; order Sphingomonadales; family Sphingomonadaceae; genus Allosphingosinicella. Next base: position 1,485 of record JAFAZM010000307.1, on the reverse strand, counting down.
CACCCTCACCGCGACGCCGATCCCGCGCACCCTGCAGATGGCCATGTCCGGCCTGCGCGAGCTGTCGGTGATCCAGACCCCGCCGGTCGACCGGCTCGCGGTGCGCACCTACGTCATGCCCTGGGACCCGGTCGTGGTCCGCGAGGCGCTGCTGCGCGAGCATTATCGCGGCGGCCAGAGCTTCTTCGTCGTGCCGCGCATCGCCGACCTTCCGGACATCGAGCAGTTCCTGCGCGAGGAGGTGCCCGAGGTCCGCGCGATCACCGCGCACGGCCAGATGGCGCCGACCGAGATCGAGGAAAGGATGGCGGCCTTCTACGACCGAAAGTACGAGGTCCTGCTCTCGACGACGATCATCGAGTCCGGGCTCGACATCCCCAGCGCCAACACGCTCATCATCCATCGGGCCGAGCGCTTCGGGCTCGCCCAGCTCTACCAGCTGCGCGGCCGCGTCGGCCGGGCGAAGACCCGGGCCTATTCCTATTTCACCACGCCGGCCGACCGGGTGCTCAGCGAGACCGCGGACAAGCGGCTGAAGGTGCTCGCCGCGCTCGAAAGCCTCGGCGCCGGCTTCCAGCTCGCCACCCACGATCTCGACATACGCGGCGCCGGCAATCTGCTCGGCGACGAGCAGTCCGGCCATATCAAGGAGGTCGGCTTCGAGCTCTACCAGTCGATGCTGGAGGAGGCGATCCTGGAAGCGAAGGCGGGCGGCGTGGCTGCGCGGGCGGAGCAATTCTCGCCGCAGATCACGGTCGATGCGCCGATCCTTATCCCCGAAGACTATGTCCCCGACCTCGACCTCCGGATGGGCCTCTACCGCCGGCTCAACGAGCTGGAGACGGCCGAAGAGATCGATCCCTTCGCCGCCGAGATGATCGACCGGTTCGGGAAGCTGCCGCGCGAGACCGCCAACCTCCTGAAGGTCATCGAGATCAAGCTGAACTGCCGGATCGCATCGGTCGCCAAGCTCGACGTCGGTGCGAAGGGCGCCCTGGTCAGCTTCCACAACGACAGCTTCCCCGACCTTCCGGGACTGATCGCCTATGTCGAGCATCTCAAGGGAATTGCCAAGCTGCGTCCGGACTCCAAGCTGGTGATCACCAGGGCCTGGGGCGATGCCGAGGCGCGGCTCAACGGCGCGCTCCAGCTCAGCAAGGGGCTGGGCCGGATCGTCGGCTGAGGCGGGCCGCGCTTCCCTGCCGGGCCGTTCGGCGTTAGGAGACGTACGATGAACAAGCGAGCGGAAATCCTGGCGGGCGACGCACCACTGAGCATGAACCTCGACGGGCTCGACGAGATCCTCGGCGTCCATGTCGGCCTCGCCTATGTGACCATCGTCCAGCATTTCGGCCGCAGCCTCGCCCATGTCGGGCTGACCCCGAAGCAGACCTCGACGCTCTGGCTCGCCAACGCCAATCCCGGCATTCCCCAGGTCGACATCGCCCGTTTCTTCCGGATGGACCGGGCGACGATGCTCGGCAT
>JAFAZM010000023.1 GCA_019239785.1 Sphingomonadaceae bacterium | reverse complement strand
ATCCGCATCCGCCAGATCAACAAGAAGAAGTTCGACGAGGAAGCGGCTTTGATCCTCAACATCCTCAACGAGGCCTGGTCGGACAATTGGGGCTTCATCCCGCTGACCGACGCCGAGATCGCCTATGCCGGCAAGAAATTGAAGCCGATCGTGCTCGAGGACATGATCCTGGTCGCGGAATATGACGGGGAGCCGGTCGCGTTCATGATGGCGCTGCCGGACATCAACGAGTTCATCATGGACCTGAAGGGGAACCTCTTCCCGTTCGGCGTGGTGAAGCTCCTGTGGCGGCTGCAGAAGATGCGGCCGAAGGGCGGGCGGGTGCCGCTGATGGGGGTGGTGCGCAAGCTCCACGCCAGCCGGCTGGCGAGCCAGCTCGCCTTCATGATGATCGAATATATCCGCCGCGCCGGCAACCAGCATTACGGGATCACCCGCGCCGAGGTCGGCTGGATCCTCGACGACAACACACCGATGATCTCCATTGCCGACGCGATCGAGAGCAAGATCAACCGGCGGTACCGGATCTACGAGAAGCCGCTCTGAAGGAGGCTTCCGGGGGTAGCATCTGTAGAGAGTCGAAGCAGAAATCCTCCCCTGGAAGGGGAGGGGGACCGCGCCGCCAAGCGGCGCGGTGGAGGGGTGTCGGCGCCCGAGAACAGGGCTTCCAACGCTGACACCCCTCCACCACCGCCTTCGGCGGCGGTCCCCCTCCCCCTGCGGCGGAGGAGCTTCGAAAGGCCCCGCCCTTTCCGCCTTCCCTATCGCCGCCGCCGCGGGTTATGATCGTCCCTTCAACCGCACGAAGGGGCGAAGGGATGAAGGGGATTGCGATCTTGGCCGCGACGGCGGCCGCGCTGACGCTGACCGGCTGCAACCGCAACGCGACGACCGCCAACAGCGGCAATGCAAGCGCCAACACGGCCAGCGCCAACAGCAGCGCGCCGAAGCCCGGCGAGGCCGGCAACGGCGCCGCGGCGCAGAGCGCGGATGCCGGCAAGCTGAATGCCGGCGGCGGCGCGGTGCCGGCGTCGAGCAGCGGCACCGCCCAGCTCGACCGCACCTACATGCTCGGCCGCTGGACCGACGACAATGATTGCAACAACGTGATCGAGTTCACCCAGGACGGCCGCTTCATCGCCGCGAACGGCGGCACCGGCCTGTGGAACCTGGAGGGCGACCAGCTGACCATGACCGGCCGCGACACCGCGACGATCCGGGTCCGGCCGATCGACCAGAACACGATGACGGTGATCAACACCGACGGCTCGCTGGGGCGCTCGACGCGCTGCTGAAACGGGGCTGTTTTTTTGGTCGCTCATCCTGAGTAGGGACTGAGCTTGGCGAAGCATGTCCTGAGCGCCTGCCTTGCAGGCAGTCGAAGGGGCCTGTATCGAAGGACCGCCCTGACTCATTGCGTCCTTCGATACGCCGGTTCGACAAGCTCACCGGCTACTCAGGATGAGCGGGCCAGTTGCAGGAAATCTCGCTCAAAAAAAACGGCGCCGGCCCGCCCGACCGGGCCGGCGCCGCAGCAGCCCCCGAAGCTGTCTCGATTTTGCACCGCCGGGCGACTCCGGCCCGGCCCACCCGCCGGGGTGCGGGTGGTCCGGACCGGTCGCCCTGCCGTCGGCCGACCAGAGGGTATCGGCCGCGAGAAGCCTTTCGGGAGGAGAGGGTCCCGCGAGGCACCGCAGCGTGACGGCGCCCGAGGCCGTGGCGCCGCCGCGACTCGCACGGCATGCAAATAATGCCGATCCGCCTCGCAGAATCAATAACATGGATGAGATCGGGTAAAGTAATCATCACGGTACGGCGTTAATACGTTCTTATCCGTTACTTGGGAAGACTGCCGGCCTTACTTTTTCCCTCCGGGGGCGGAGAAGCGGCGTCGGAACGTTTCCGGGGGGCCGCGATGGCAGTGGGAGAAATTGTGCCGTATTTACCGGCTTCCAGGCAGCGCGGGATGGGCGGATGCCTTTCCCTTGGGGGGACATTGACCGGCTTACGGGGCGCTTCGCGGTCTATTCTTTCCGCCCGCGGCGAGCCTGCTTCCGGAACGGCGCGGAGGCCGGTCGAACCGGAAGCGAAACCAGTTTCCTTTGTTTTCCGTATTTTCCCTGTCGTCAGGTGATTTCATCGGACGGCAAAACGCTCTATGATCGTCGCCCGAACCGGAGGGGGTTTGAGATGAAGAGATTCGGCCGCATGCTTGCCGCCGCCGCGTTGCTGACCGCGGGCGCGCCGCAATTGGCTTTCGCCCAGACCGAGGAAACGCAGGGGCGGGTCGCGCTCGACTCGGCCTTCCTGGTCGGGCTGTGGACCGACGACGACGATTGCGCCGACGCGATCCGGTTCGCCGGCAATGGCGAGTTCGTCGCCGCGAACGGCGGCACCGGCCGTTGGGCGCTGCAGGGCGACCGGCTGATGCTGGCCGGCAGCAGCCTCGTCGCGGTGCGGATCGCGATCCACGACGCCGACACGATCGACGTGATCAACGCGGACGGGTCGGTGGGCCACAGCACCCGCTGCCCCGCCGCGGACGACGACGACGACAGCCACGTGATGAGCGACATCGCGTGAACCGGCGCGCGGCGGCGCTGGTCGCGCTCGCGCTGGCCCTGCCCGCGCTGCCAGCGCCGGCCTTCGCCGCGCCGCGGGCCGAGAGCATCGGCGCGCCGCCGACGCCGACCCAGCTGCTCGGCCGCTGGGGCGACAATGGCGATTGCAGCAAGGACGTGATCTTCCGCGGCGACGGCACCTTCCGCTCCTATACGGGCGGCGAGGGCAGCTGGCGGCTCGCCGGCGAGCGGCTGACGATGACCGGGCCGAACGGGAGCTTCCTGCTGCACGTGCGCCGGATCGGGCGCGACCGGCTGCGGATCGTCAACCCGGACGGATCGGTGGGCTTCTCGCAGCGCTGCTGAGGTGCGGCTGAAGCGAGGCGGCGGCGCGACCGGCGTCCCCTGGGCGGTTCGCAATACCCGTGCTTTGTGGTAAGCAGGTTCCGGCGCGCGTGACGCGGTGAATCTTGCTGCCGTAGCACGGGTACGGCCCTCAGGCCGACCGAACGCAAAGTGGGGAACGCAAGTCCCACCGCGCGCCACTTTCCCCTTCCCCCCGCGCATCCGATGCCTCGCGAAGCCGCCCTTCTGTCGTCATGCTGAACTTGATTCAGCATCCACCTTCCTTGTCGGCAGCGGAACAAGAAAAGGTGGATCCCGGATCAAGTCCGGGATGACGAGAGCAGCAGGGTTTCGAGACTGGCGAAGGTCGGATTACCCCTCGATCTCCACCCAGGTCGGGGCATGGTCGCTGGCCTTTTCGCGGCCGCGATAGTCCTTGTCGACGCCGGCATCGAACAGGCGGTCGGCGGCCTGGGCGCTGAGCAGGAGGTGGTCGATGCGGAAGCCGGCGTCGCGCTGCCAGCAGCCGGCGGTATAGTCCCAGAAGGTGTAGACCTGGCCCTCCGGCGTGCGGGCGCGGATCGCGTCGGTGAAGCCGAGGTTGAGGATGCGGCGGAAGGCCTGCCGGCTCTCCGGCTGCATCAGGGCGTCGTGCGCCATCGCCCGGGCGGAAAAGACGTCGTCCGGATCGTCCGTCGGGATCACGTTCCAGTCGCCGGCGAGGATCGTCGGCTTCTCCTCGGCGAGCAGCTCCTGCGCATGGGCGCGCAGGCGATCCATCCAGGCGAGCTTGTAGGCGAACTTCTCGGTGCCGACCGGATTGCCGTTAGGGAGGTAGAGCGAGGCGACGACGATTCCGTTCACCTCGGCCTCGAGATAGCGGCTGTGGGTGTCGTCGGGATCGCCGGGCAGGCCGACGCGGCGCGGGGTCGGCGGCGCCGCGGCCGGGGTCAGGATGGCGACGCCGTTGAAGCCCTTCTGGCCGTGCCAGAGCCCGTCATAGCCGGCGGCGCGGACGTCCATGATCGGGAACGCGTCGTCGTCGCACTTGATCTCCTGCAGGCAGAGCACGTCCGGCTTCTGCTCGTCCAGATATTCGACCAGCCGCGGCAGCCGCGCGCGGATGCCGTTGAGATTGTAGGTGACGATCTTCATCGCGCCGCGATAGCCGACCGGAGGGAGATCGTCATCCCGGACCTGATCGGGGCGCCGCCGCTAGATTGTGCGCGAATTTTCCCGCGGACCGGACACAGCGGGGCGCGCGGAAGTCAGATCGAGAAGCTCGTGCCGCAGCCGCAGCCGGAGGCGGCGTTGGGGTTGGCGACCTGGAAGGCGGCGCCGCCGAGGCTTTCGACGAAATCGACGGTGGAACCGCGGACCAGGTCGAGCGAGATCGGGTCCACGACCAGGGTGACGCCGTCCTCGCGTGCGACCGCATCGTCCTCCGCGACCGCGTCGGCGAGCTCGAAGCGGTATTGGAAGCCGGCGCAGCCGCCGCCGTCGACCGAGAGGCGCAGGATCGCGGGCTTCGCCTGCCGCGCGGCGATCGCGGCGACGCGGGCGGCGGCCGAAGGGGAGAGGGCGATGTCGCTCATGGTTGGGAAGATAGGACGGCCAAGGGGTCCAGACTAGGCCCGTATCGACATTTGGAGGCCTTGAGCCCTCTCGCTTTGGGGAGAGGGAGCCTAGCTCTTCGTCCGGTAGCCGCAGACGATGCCGAAGAGGAAGGACATGAACAGGCCGAGCTGGACCTTGCCGGCCGGATCGGTCCAGCCCAGGAAATTCCCCCCGAACGCGAACAGGCCGATGAAGCAGACCAATGCGATACCGAGCATGGTGCGACTCCTCGTTGTAGGACCGTAAGAATCGCACCTGCCGGTAAACGAGGCGTGAACGCTTGCGGGAGGGGCGGCTTGCCGTCATAGGGCGGCCATGAAGGTCCGCGTCTACGTGACCCTGAAGAAGGGCGTGCTCGACCCGCAGGGCAAGGCGATCCATCATGCGCTGGAAGGGCTCGGCTTCGCCGGCGTGAACGACGTGCGCGCCGGCAAGCTGATCGAGCTCGACGTGGACGACGGCACCAGGGACGCGGACGTCGAGGAGATGTGCCGCAAGCTGCTCGCCAATACGGTCATCGAGAATTACCGGATCGAACGGACGGAGACCGTGACAGGCGGAGTTGGCGCGTGAAGAGCGCGGTCATCGTCTTCCCGGGCTCCAATTGCGATCGCGACCTGGCCGAGGCGCTGCTTCTGGTCAGCGGCCGGGCGCCGCAGATGGTCTGGCACCGCGAGACCGAGCTGCCCGCCGGGCTCGACCTGATCGCGATTCCCGGCGGCTTCTCCTATGGCGACTATCTGCGCTCCGGGGCGATGGCGGCGCAATCGCCGGTGATGCGCGCGGTCGCCGCGGCGGCGGCGCGCGGCAGCTTCGTGCTTGGGATCTGCAACGGCTTCCAGGTGCTGACCGAGACGCATCTGCTGCCCGGCGCGCTGATGCGCAATTCGGGGATCCGCTTCGTCGGCCGCGACGTGACGATCCGGGTCGAGAACAGCCAGTCGGCCTTCACCTCGGGCTATGAGGCGGGCGAGGAGATCGTCGTCCCGGTCGCCCATCATGACGGCAATTTCCAGGCCGATGCGGAGACGCTCGACCGGCTCGAGGGCGAGGGCCGCGTCGCCTTCCGCTATGCCGGCGAGGTGAACGGCTCGGCGCGCGGCATCGCCGGCATCCTCAACGAGGCGGGCAACGTGCTCGGCATGATGCCGCATCCGGAGCGGGCGGTCGAAGCGGCGCACGGCCTCACCGGCGGGCGGCCCTTGTTCGAGGGCCTGCTGGAGGCGGTCGGCCAGCCCGCCTGAGTGGTTCCTGGATAGTGCGGGAATCTACCCCGTGCGAAATTAGTAAGCTAGACTCAGCATGCCTTCGAATTTGCAATCGCAACTTGGCGCTTTCATGATGCTGACAAGAGGTGCGCATTGGTGCTTCCAAAGGCATTAAGACTGTTGTCAGTTAGATTGGGCCTCCTAGCGGTGTTCGGAGGCGCAACCGTCGCTCAGATTGCCAGCGCGGATTCACCGCTGACATGGCCCGGTTGGACCGACCTGCCTCGCTGGCTCTTAACAGCCCCCAATCCATGGCTACTTGTGACGTCCGTTCTCACAGCGTTTGGAGGTGTGGCTTCTGTTGTACAACTCTTTGCATCCAGGCCGGCAACCGGGTCTGAAATCGGCCAAGATGGGCGCAAGACACGGGCAGACGTGGCGCTGTTATCACAGAAGATCTCTGAGGAGAGCCTAACCTCTCACAGTCGACATCTGGAATTACTCTCTGCCCTTCAGTCGGCACGGGTTGGAGTCACCGCGGAGGACATTCGGGCTGGTCGAATTTCTGACGAAGTTAGAGCGGAACTTATAGCTGCCCTGGGTCTTTCGATAGAAGCGCAGACTCAGGCAACCGCTGAGCAAGCACGCGCGTTCGCAGAAACTGCTGCCGACCTCGCTCAATCTTCTGCCGCGGACGACCGTTCGATCGCCGCGCAGATTGTCGAGGGCTATCCTCTTGAGGCAACGGACCGCCTGATTGGTAGTAGCAACTTCCATGCAACCAATGCCGAGCGTGTACGGATGGCCGCTCGCCTCTACACGCCATTCTCGACCACCAAGGCGATCGCGGCGTATACGGATGCGCTCGAACTTGATCCCACCCATTCTGGGACGTGGGCGGAACTCGCTCGACTCTATCACTATCGCGGGTCAAGAGAAGATGCTCGCCGGTGCGCGGAGCGCGCAGCCGAATTGGCTGCTGACCCCTGGAATATTATGATTGCGGAGGGTCTGCTCGGAGATGTGGCTCAGGCTGAGGGGCAGCTTGATGGCGCAGCGTCGCATTATCGTAGAGCCCACGACTTGGCCAGAACTCGACTCAACGTTTTTCCCGGAGACAAGTCGGGACGCCACGAACTTTCAAATTATTTACAGAAACTCGGTCAGGTTTCCACGGCGACCGGAAATCTGTCCGCAGCGGCACGCTATTTTAAAGCCAGCGTTAGGATTACGTCAGATTTATCGGCGGCCCAACCCAACGATCCGGCTTGGCAACGGGAGCTGTCCGTAAGCCACAACTGGTTAGGGGATGCTCTTTGGGATGCAGGCAGACGTTTTGAGGCGCAGAAGGAATATGAAGCCGCATTAATAATTCGGCAAGCGCTGGCCCGAGGTCGCGATTCTAACTGGCTCGCGCAACGCGATCTTTCGGTAAGCTGCGTTAAGATGGGGGATGTCCTATCCGCCGGAGGTCAATTCTCTGAGGCACATGAGCACTATAAGGCAGCACTGGCGATACGAGAGCGACTGGTAGCGGCCGACCCGGACAATTTTGAACATCGACGGGACCTCGCTCGCTCCCATAGTAGATTGCGGGCGATTGCAATCGATTTGGAACATATTGAGGAGGCTCGGCAACATTCCTACTCAGAACTGTCGATCTCTCGAGACCTAGCCAAGGAGGACCCGGGAAATATTAGATGGAGAGCCGATCTTGCTCGAGCACACGAGAACCTCGCCGGTATCCAGCTGTCAGATGGTAAGCTTGACAGTGCGCTGCACAACCTAGCTGAAAGCTTAGAAATACGTGAGGCACTAGCGAAAATTGATCCAACAGACCTAAAATTTAAACACGCGCTTTGGAAGGTGCATGAGCTTCGGGGAGAAAGTTTTGCCCAAGCGAGGGATTTCGCAAAGGCACGCAATGAATACATGCAAGGCTATGCCTTGGTTCACAATCTTGTCCTGAGTGATCCGGCAAACGCGCAATGGCAAGGTGACTTTGCTACGGCTGTCGATAGACTCGGGGAAATGGCAATGGTTGTAGGCGATTTCGATGGGGCACAGAAGTACTTCACTGATAGCTTGGCCAGGCGGGAGCAGCTGTTCGCGGCTGACTCCAGTGAGATATCTCTGTTACAAGACTTGTTCATAAGCCATGCTAAACTTGCACAGCTTTGCGAAATAAATGGCAATATTGTTGACGCAGTGGCTCGTTATCGTAGAGCGAGGGAGATCATAGAAAGCGCGATTAGCAAAGCACCGGACTATCCCAAGTTAAAAGGCTTGCTTTCCAAAGTTAACGCGGTGATCTTGAGGCTTGGCGGCTCGTAGACTCGGATAGAAAGGCCAAACTTGTCCGGTGGGGCTTGCCTATAATGAGTGTGCTTATTATATGCACGACGTCATGGAAAATTTCGCATTCGAGGTCGCCGAGACGGCGCGGCTGATCCGCCGCGAGGCGAACAAGCGCGCCGCCGTGCTCGGCGCGACCAAGGCGCAGTGGCGGGTGCTTGCCCGCCTGCACCGCACCGGCGACGGCGTCCGCCAGATCGCGCTCGCCGAGGCGCTCGACATGGAGCCGATCACCTTGTGCCGGATGATCGACCGGCTCGAAGAGGGCGGCCTGGTCGAGCGGCGCCGCGACGATACCGACCGCCGCGCCTGGCGCATCCACCTCACCGGCGCGGCGGCGCCAGTGCTCGCCAGGCTGGAGGAGATGGGGATCGGCTTCAACGCCGATATCCTCGACGGCATTTCCGAAGCGGACCGGGAGGCGGCGCTGCGCGTTCTTGCCCGGATCCGGCACAATCTCGACCAGATCGACCAGGAGCTCGACCAGGCATCATGAGCGAAGCGGATCCCAAGGTGAAGGCCGAGCAGGCGGCCCTGGCGGCGCTCGCCTCGCCGGAGACGGCGGCCGAGGTCGAGATCGAACGCAAGAAGCGTCCCTGGCGGCGGATCCTGCTGCTGTCGGTGCCGCTCATCCTGCTCGCGATCGGCGGCTATATGTGGCTGACCTCCGGCCGCTACGTCTCGACCGACAATGCCTATGTCCAGCAGGACATGGTCTCGGTCGCGCCGGAGGTGAACGGGATCATCACCGAGGTGCTGGTCCACGAGAACCAGGTGGTGCACCGCGGCGACGTCCTGTTCCGGATCGACCCGCGGCCCTACCGGATCGCGCTCGCCAATGCCGAGGCCCAGATCTCCGGCGCCCAGGTGCAGGTGAACCAGCTCGAGGCCCGCTCCTCGGGCACCGCCGCCGACATCAGCGGCGCCGAGGCGAACCTCGCCTACCAGCAGCGCGAATTCTCCCGCCTCGACGAATTGATGCGGCAGGGCTGGATCACCCGCACCCGCTATGACGAGCAGCTGCACAACCTCCAGGAGGCGCGCGAGCGGCTGGCCAATGCCCGCGCCGCCTCGGTGACCGCGCAATCGGCGCTGCGCGAGGGCGGCAGCGGCAACCAGCCGGCGGTCGAGGCGGCCAGCGTCGCCCGCGACCAGGCCCTGCTCAACCTCTCCCGCACCGAGGTCCGCGCCCCGGCCGACGGCGTGATCAGCCAGACCCATCGGCTCCAGGTCGGCGCGACCGCGGTCACCGGCGTGCCGGTGCTCACTCTGGTGCGCAGCGGCACCGTCTATGTCGAGGCGAACTACAAGGAGACCGATCTCGCCAACATGTATGTCGGCCAGCCCGCGGAGATAAGGATCGACGCCTATCCGGGCCTGCACATCACCGGCCACGTCGCCAGCATCGGCGCCGGCACCGGCTCGCAATTCTCGGTGCTGCCGGCGCAGAATGCGAGCGGCAATTGGGTGAAGGTGCGCCAACGCGTGCCGGTGCGGATCTCGATCGACGGCAATCCCGGGCGGCCGATGCTCGCCGGCCTCTCCGCCGACGTCACCGTCGACACACGCGACCGGCCGCAGCAGCAGGCTGCGCGATAGGTCCGCCATGGCCTCGGGTCCGCCCGCGCATTATCATCGGCTCGACAAGGTCCAGCATGCCCTGGTCACCACCGGCGTGATCCTGGGCATGCTGATGCAGGTGCTCGACACCACGATCGCAAACGTCGCGCTGCCGCACATGCGGGCGGACCTCAGCGCCACGCCCGAGACGATCTCCTGGGTGCTGACCTCCTATATCGTCGCCTCGGCGATCGCGATCCCGATCACCGGCTGGCTCGCCGACAAAGTGGGCCGCAAGCCTTTGTTCGTCTGGTCGGTGATCGCCTTCACCGTCGCCTCCCTGCTGTGCGCGGTGGCGCAGAGCCTCAGCCAGATCGTGATCTTCCGCGCCTTCCAGGGGGTCGCCGGCGCCTTCATCGTGCCGCTCGCCCAGGCGACCCTGTTCGACATCAACCCGCGCGAGAAGCACGGCCAGGCCATGGCCCTGTTCGGCGCCGGCGTGATGATCGGCCCGATCATGGGGCCGGTGCTCGGCGGCTGGCTCACCGATTCCTACAATTGGCGCTGGGTGTTCCTGATCAACCTGCCGGTCGGCGTGCTCGCCGCCCTGCTGATGGCGCGCTGCATGCCGAAGATCCCGAAGGTCTCGCGGCGCTTCGACATGTTCGGCTTCGCGATGCTCGCCATCGCCTTGGCCTCGCTGCAGCTGATGCTGGACCGGGGCGAGCAGCTCGACTGGTTCGCGAGCTGGGAGATCAGGATCGAGCTCGGCCTCGCCATCGCCGGCTTCTGGACCTTCTTCGTACACATGTTCACCGCGCGCCAGCCCCTGTTCGAGCGGGCGATGTTCGCCGACCGCAATTTCACCGCCGGCCTGATGTTCATGGGCGTGATGGGGGTGATGATGTTCGCCGGCCTCGCCTTGCTGCCGCCCTTGCTGCAGACCCTGCTCGGCTATTCGGTGCTGCAATCGGGCTTCCTCACCGCGCCCCGCGGCATCGGCACCCTGATCTCGATGATCGTCGTCGGCCGGCTGACCAGCCGCGTCGACGCGCGCCTGCTCGTGCTCGTCGGGCTGCTGCTGCTCGCTTACTCGCTCTGGCAGATGTCCGGCTTCTCGCTCGACATGGACAAGCGCCCGGTGATCGTCAGCGGCGTCGTCCAGGGCCTTTCGCTGGGGCTGATCTTCGTGCCGATGAACACGGCCGCCTTCGGCACGCTGGCGGCGCGGTTCCGCACCACCGCGGCGGCCCTGTTCAACCTCTCGCGCAGCGTCGGCGGCTCGGTCGGAATCTCGATCATGACGCTGATGCTGGCGCGCAACCTCCAGGTCAGCCATTCCGACCTCGCCTCGCACGTCACCGATTATTCGCTGCCGCCGGTCGATCCGGCGATCACCCAGGGCATCCCGCCGGCGACGGACACCGCGCTGATGATGCTGGACAACGAGATCAACCGGCAGGCGATGATGATCGCCTATATCGACGATTTCTACCTGATGATGATCCTGACGCTCTGCGTCGCGCCCTTGCTGCTGCTGCTCAAGAAGGCCCGCCCGCCGCAGCCCGGGGAGCACGGGCCGGTGATGGAATAGTCGGGGGCGGCAACGCCATCGGAGGCGCCCCCCTTTCGCGGGGGTGACGGGAAGAGAATAGGACGGGGCTCAGCCGTGCGTGGCGATCCAGCTTTCCAGGATCGGCGCGATGCGGTTGCGCCATTTGCTGCCGTTGAAGATGCCGTAATGGCCGACGCCCCTGGCGAGATGGTAATGCTTGCGGGCGGGCGGCAGCTTCGTCGCGATGTCGAGCGCGGCGCGAGTCTGGCCGATGCCGCTGATGTCGTCGCGCTCGCCCTCGATCGCGAGCAAGGCGACGTCGCGGATCGCGGCCGGGTCGACGCGGCGGCCGCGGTGCATCAGCTCGCCTTTGGGCAGCAGGTGGCGCTGGAACACCATGTCCACCGTCTGCAGGTAGAATTCGGCGGTCATGTCGCAGACCGAGCGATATTCGTCGTAGAAATCCTTGGTCGCGTCGGCGCTCTCGCCGTCGCCGTCGACGAGATGCCTGAACATCTCCCAATGGCTGTTGAGATGGTCGCCCAGGTTCATCGCCATGAAGCCGGCGAGCTGCAGGAAGCCCGGATAGACCTGCCGGCCGGCGCCCGGATAGAGATAGGGCACGGTGGCGATGACGTTGTGCTCGAACCAGGCGAAGGGGCGCTGGGTCGCGACCGTGTTCACCTCGGTCGGCGCGCGGCGGGTGTCGATCGGGCCGCCCATCATGGTCAGGGTCTTCGGCCGGCAGGGATTCTTGTCGGCGCTCATCAGTGCGACCGCGGCAAAAGCCGGGACCGAAGGCTGGCAGACCGCAAGCATGTGCGCGCCGGGGCCGATATGCTCGAGGAACTGGATCAGGTAATCGATATAATCGTCGAGGTCGAAGCGGCCGTCGTCGAGCGGCACCAGCTTCGCGTCGCGCCAATCGGTGATGTAGACGTCGTGGCCCGGCACCATCCGCTCGACGGTGCCGCGCAGCAGGGTCGCATAATGGCCGGACATCGGCGCGACCATCAGCAGCTTCGGCCCGGCCGGTGCGCCCTCCTTGCGGAAATGCTTGAGCTGGCCGAACGGCTTCCTCAGCACGATCTCCTCGTGCACCGGCACCGCCTTGCCGTCGACCACGACCTCGCCGAGGGCGAATTCGGGCTTGCCGCGCGGCGCCGCGGCATGGGCGAAGACGTCGAGCGCGGAGGCGACGATCGGCCCCATCTGCGAGTAAGCGAGCGGATTGACCGGATTGCTCATCCAGCCGGCGCCGATATTGGCGAGCGTGCTGGCCCCGGCGAGCAGCGACCGCTGCATCTCATACGCGTCGTAAAGCATCAAATTCCTACCCCCGGTTCCTGCTCTATATGGGGGCAAGGGGGTGGTTGGTCCATATGGGAATAACCGCCGCGGCGGGCTTGGGGTCCCTAGGGCGACGCGAGCTGGGATTCTACCCGTGATGGGGCTACTGCGCATTTCCCTCTCCCGCTTGCGGGAGAGGGCGGGGTGAGGGTCTTCTTCTTGTTCCTTTCCCTACTCCCTCGCCTTCTCCTTGGCAGTAGCCTCGCTACGCTCGGCCCCTCACCCCCACCCCTCTCCCGCAGGCGGGAGAGGGGGAGATGGCATCGCTCCCCAGCCATTGAGCAGCCATCCTCCCGCTGCTAGTCCGCCGACCATGGCGCGGCAGATCATGGCGGACGTTCCGAAGGGGAAGATCGGCAGCCTGCTGGTCATCTGGCGCTATGCCTTGCGCTACAAGGGGACGATGCTCGGCGCCGGGATCGCGCTGCTGCTCGCGTCGGGCGCCACCCTGGCGATCCCCGCGGGCTTCCGCCAGGTGATCGACCGCGGCTTCGTCGCCGGCGGCGGCGACGTCTCGCGCCAGTTCGACATGCTGTTCCTGACCGTCGCCGTGCTCGCGGTCGCGACCGCCGCGCGCTTCTATTTCGTCTCCATGCTGGGCGAGAAGGTGATCGCCGACATCCGCGTCGCGGTGCAGGACAATCTGCTCCGGCTCGAGCCGCGCTTCTTCGAGGAGAACAGGCCGCAGGAGATCGCCTCGCGAGTCACCTCGGACACCGCGGTGATCGAGATGGTGGTCGGCTCGACGGTCTCGGTGGCGGCGCGCAACCTGGTGCTCGGAATCGGCGGCGCGATCTATCTGTTCATGCTCGCGCCCGGCCTTGCGATCTGGATGGTGATCGGGATCCCGCCGATCGTGATCCCGATCGTCACGCTCGGCCGCCGCGTCCGCAACGTCTCGCGCAGCAGCCAGGACCGGATCGCCGATCTGGGCACGATCGTCGGCGAGACGCTCGGCGCGATGAAGATCGTTCAGGGCTTCGGCCAGGAGGCGCGCGAGAGCGCGCGTTTCCGCGACGCCGTCCGCAACGCCTTCCTCACCGCGCGGCGGCGGGTCTCGATCCGCGCGATCATGACCGCGATCGTGATCTCGCTCCTGTTCGGCTCGATCACCCTGCTCGTCCGCCAGGCGGCGATCGACGTCTCGCGCGGCGCCGTGAGCGGCGGCACCGTGGTGGCCTTCGTCGTCACCGGCGCGATCGTCGCCGGCGCCTTCGGAGCGCTTACCGAGGTCTATGGCGACCTGCTGCGCGGCGCCGGCGCGACCGGGCGGATCACCGAGCTGATGGCCGAGGTGCCGCAGATCCGCTCGCCCGACGACCCGGTTCCGCTGCCGCGGCCTGCGCGCGGCGTGCTGCAGTTCGACCGGGTGACCTTCCAATATCCGACGCGGCCGGATGTCAGCGCCTTGCACGAGTTCAGCCTCGAGGTCGCGCCCGGCGAGACCCTGGCGGTGGTCGGGCCTTCGGGCGCCGGCAAGTCCACGCTCTTCCAGCTCGCCGAGCGCTTCTACGACCCCAATGAAGGGGCGGTGAGGATGGACGGCGTCGATCTCCGGGCGGCCGACCTGGCCGAGCTCCGCGCGCGGATCGCGGTGGTGCCGCAGGAGACGGTGATCTTCGCCGCCTCGGCCCGCGACAATCTGCGCTACGGCCGCTGGGAGGCGAGCGACGCCGAATTGTGGGGCGCGGCCGAAGCGGCCAATGCCGCCGAGTTCCTGCGCAAGCTGCCGGAGGGGCTCGACACCTATCTCGGCGAAGGCGGTGCGCGGCTGTCAGGCGGCCAGCGCCAGCGCATCGCAATCGCCCGGGCGCTGCTGCGCGACGCGCCACTGCTGCTGCTCGACGAGGCCACCTCGGCGCTGGACGCGGAGAGCGAGCGGCTGGTCCAGGCCTCGCTCGAGCGGCTGTTCGAAGGCCGCACGACCCTGGTCATCGCCCACCGCCTCGCCACCGTCCGCGCCGCCGACCGGATCGTGGTCATGGACCAGGGCCGGATCGTCGAGGAGGGCACGCACGACCGGCTGAGCGCCGCGGGCGGCCTCTATGCGCGGCTGGCGCGCCTCCAGTTCGAGGGGCTGGCGGCCTGAACTTGTCTGCACCCCTCCTGAAACGGAGGGAATTTACTCGTGCGGCAGCGGCAGCTCGGGCAGCCAGGGGCAGCGCCGCTCCTCGTAGACGTCGACCCGGGGCGGCGGGAAATCCGGGTCGGCGAAGGCGCCGGCGGGGACCGAGATCATGCCGGGCCGCCGCTCGATCTCGTAGAAGACGTAGACGCCGCAGGCCGGGCAGAAATGGTGACGGGCCCAGAAGCCCTCGTCGGAGGTCGTGTGCCAGGTCGCATGGGTGCCGTCGACTGCGATCGCGCCGCTTTCATAGGTTGCGTTCCAGGCGAAGGCGCTGCCGGTCCGCCGCTTGCAATCGAGGCAGTGGCAGACCGAGATGCGGACTGGATCGCCCCCGGCGCGCAGGCTGAGCGCACCGCAGGCGCAGCGGGCTTCGCGGATGGTTGTCATATGGGGAGATTAGCCGCGGAGCGGGCGGTGTTGAAGATGTCCAGATCCTCCCCGGGACGGGGAGGGGGACCGCGACGCGAAGCGGCGTGGTGGAGGGGGCCCTGAGGAAGAGGCGCCTCAAGCTCGGGGCCCCCTCCACCATGCTGCGCATGGTCCCCCTCCCCGTCCCGGGGAGGAGCTGGATACGAAAAGGGCGGCCCCGAAGGGCCGCCCCGATCGCGTCGAAGCCGCAGCCGCAGCCTCTAGAAGTTGGCGTAGGCCTCGTTGCCGACGAAGCCCATCGCGGTGACGCGCGCGCGCTTGGCGACGGCGAGGACCTCGTCGACCAGCTCGTAGCGGGCCTGTGGATCCGGCTGCAGATGCAGCTCCGGCACCGGGTGCATCGTCGTGGTGAGGTCCAGATACTGGCGCAGGGTCGTCAGGTCGACCGGGGTGCCGTTCCAGAGCACCTGGCCCTGCGGCGTGACCACGACCTTGTTCTTGACCGGGTCGATCGGCGGCGGGGTGTTGTTCGTGCTCTGCGGCAGATCGAGCTTCACCGCGTGGGTCTGGATCGGAATGGTCATGATGATCATGATCAGGAGCACCAGCATGACGTCGATCAGCGGCGTCGTGTTGATCTCCATCATCGGTTCCGATGATTCGGGATTGAGGATACTTGCACTCATTTGCCTAAACTCCTGTCCCGGCCGATCAGAACCTGTAGCCGCCGTGCGGGTCGGGCTGCGAGATGAAGCCGATCCGCGCATAGCCGGCGCGCTGCATGGTGAAGATCGCGCCGCCGACGCAGCGATACGGGGTGGCCACGTCGGCGCGGATGTGCGCCTCGGGCATGTTCTCCTCGGTGACCGCGGCCGGACCGCCGAGCGCGGTGACCCGCGCCTGAAGCTCGTCCGCCGCACGCTGCAGCAGCTGCTGCGAGTTCATCCGGGTGAGGTTCCAATAGACCTCGCACTGGCCGCCCGGGCCCGCCCGGACCGTCAGGTTGACGTTCTCCGGCTTGGTCACGGTCGGCTCATATTCGACCTTCGGCAGCCGCACCGGCACCGACTGCAACACGACCGGCACCGTGATGAGGAAGATGATCAGCATCACCAGCATGACGTCCACGAGAGGCGTCGTGTTGATGTCGGACATCGGTGTGTCTTCGCCGTCTCCGGATTCGCCGACCTGCATTGCCATGTTCAGACTTCCTGTTCTGGTCCGGCGCCGTCAGCGTGGCGGCGCCGTAGAGAGGGCGGCGGGGCAGCAGCGGCCCCGCCGACTCGCTTTGCTTACGGCTTCGAGGTGCTGGCCGCGCCGCCGGTCGAGGCGGCGGACGACGCCGCCGGACGGGCCGGAGCGGCGGCGCGCGGGGCCGCGACCGTCGGACGAACCTGGCCGCCCGAGATCAGGTAGCCGTGGATGTGGTTCGCGAACCGCGACATCTCCTCGGAGATCGCCTTGTTGCGGCGCATCAGCCAGTTGTACTGCATCACGGCCGGAACCGCGACGACCAGGCCGAGCGCGGTCA
>JAFAZM010000244.1 GCA_019239785.1 Sphingomonadaceae bacterium | reverse complement strand
GTCCAGAGCCCGACCAATGCGCCGAGCCAGAGCAGGCTGCCCGAGCGCGCCTCGATCACGTCGTGGATCGGGCGGCGAAGCACGTCGGCGACGCCCGCCGGCATCGTCTGGAAGAGCGCGTTGACCGCATCCATCCCCGCCTCGGTCTGGCCGAACAGGCGCGCGATCGCCGCGGCGACGATGACGAAGGGGAAGATCGAGAAGAGGGCCAAATAAGCGAGGTTGCCGGCATGGATGAAGCCGTCCGAATAGACGCCGATCGCGACCCGCTTGATCACCTCCCAGCTGCGCGTGCGCGACGGCATCCGGTCCCGGATCGTCCCGAAATGCGCCTTGGCCTTGGCGAGCCTTTTGCGTCTTGCTTCCGGGGATTCGGGGGAGATTTCGCGCAAAGCTTTCCCGCCTTAGAGGTGATCCAACCTAAACGCCGAGGCTCGCCCGCGGGTTCGTCCTGCCGCGCCCGCTCCAGCCTTCGAGGAAGCTGGCCAGCTCGGCATCGTCGGGTACGTCCACGATCAGATTGACGAGCTGGTCGCCGCGCTGGCCGTTCTTGCCGGTGAAGCCCTTGCCCTTGAGCCGGAGCACCTTGCCCGAGCTGGAGCCCTTGGGGATGCTCAGCATCACCGGCCCATCCACCGTGGGCACGCGGACCTTGCCGCCGAGCACGGCCTCGTCGATCGAGACCGGCAGGTCGAGGCGGATATTGTCGCCCTCGCGACGGTAGAAGCGGTGCGGCGCGATGTTGATCGTGACCAAAGCGTCGCCATTGCCGGCGGGGCCCGGCTGGCCCTGGCCCGAGAGCCGGATCCTGGTGCCGTCCTCGACCCCGGCGGGCAGCTTGATGTCGAGCGTCTTGCCGCTGCTGAGGGTCACGCGCTGGCCCGCGAGCCGGGCCGCATCCTCGAACGGGACGTCGAGCCGGTAGGCGACGTCGGCGCCCTTCTGCGGCGGCGCCGAGCGCCGGCCGAAGCCGCTGAACGGTCCGCCGCCGCCGCCACGCCGGCCGCCGAACAGGCCCTCGAACAGGTCGGAGATGTCCGCCGCCTCGCCGCCGCCGCTGAACTCGAACGGCTCGCCGTTCGGGCCGCGAAAACCGCCGCCGGCCCGGCCCGCGCCCGCGCCGGGCCCGCCGCCGCCGAAGCCGAACGGCATCCGCGGATTGCCCTCCTCGTCGATCTCGCCGCGGTCGTACTGGGCGCGCTTGTCCTTGTCGGTCAGGATGTCATAGGCCTGGGTGACCTTGGCGAAGCGCTCGGTCGCCTTGGGATTGTCCTTGTTGCGGTCCGGATGCAGCTCCTTGGCGAGCTTGCGATAGGCCTTCTTGATCTCGGCCTCGCTGGCGCCGCGCGGCACGTTCAGCTGATTATAGAGATCGGCCATCCGGGCATCCATATCTTCGACGTGGCAACGGGCTGAAATGGGCCATGTTCCCCGGGCGTGCAAGGGGATTGGCCCCCGGGCCGGCGGCGCGTAGGGAGGCGGCCATGGCCGCGGACCCGCATCTTCTGTTCGAGCAGTGGTTCGCCGAGGCGAAGGCAGGCGAGCCGCACGACGCCGAGGCGATGGCGCTCGCCACCGCCACGCCCGACGGCCGCCCCTCGCTGCGGATGGTGCTGCTGAAGGGCCACGACGGCCGCGGCTTCGTCTTCTACACCAACAGCCGCAGCCGCAAGGGCGGGGAGCTTGCCGCCAATGCGCACGCCGCCCTGCTCTTTCACTGGAAGAGCCTGCGCCGCCAGGTCCGCATCGAAGGGACGGTGGCGCCGGTCGACCCGGCGGAGGCGGATGCCTATTTCGCCACCCGCTCGCGCGATTCCCAGCTCGGCGCCTGGGCCTCGGATCAATCGCGGCCGCTGGCCAGCCGCGACGTCTTCGAGGGCCGCTATGCCGAGCTCGCCGCCGCCTATGAGGACAAGGTCGTGCCGCGCCCGCCGCATTGGTGGGGCTATCGGGTAACGCCCGAGCGGATCGAGTTCTGGACCGACCGGCCGCACCGGCTGCACGAACGGCGCCTGTTCACCCGCGCCGGGGACGGCTGGAGCGAAGGCCTGCTCTACCCATGAGCAATGACGCCGAGCAGCTCAGCCGGCGCGCGACGCTCACCACCCGCGCGGCGCTGGCGAGCGTCGCCGCGGCTCTGTTCCTGCTGCTGCTCAAGGCCTATGCCGCCTGGGCGACCGGCTCGGTGGCGATGCTCGGCTCGCTCGCCGACACCGGGCTCGACCTGATCGCCTCGCTGGTCACCCTGTTCGGCGTCCGGGTCGCGGCGATGCCCGCCGACCGCGAGCATCGCTTCGGTCACGGCAAGGCGGAGGCGCTGGCGGCCCTGGCCCAGGTCGTCCTGATCTCGATCTCGGCGATCGGCATCGGCTGGCGCGCGGTCGAGCGGCTGCTCGGCGGCGCCCATACCGCCAACGCCGATTACGGCATCGCCGTCTCGGTGATCGCGATCCTCGTGACCCTGGCCCTCGTCGCCTATCAGCGCGCGGTGATCCGCAGCACCGGCTCGGTCGCGATCCGCACCGACAACGTCCATTACCAGAGCGACCTGTTCCTCAACCTGTCGGTGATCGCGGCGCTTGCGCTGGATCAATATGCCGGCGTTCCAGGCGCCGACGCGGCCTTCGGCATCGGCATCGCGCTCTGGCTGCTCTGGGGCGCCTGGCAGGCGTCGAGCCACGCGCTCGACCAATTGATGGACCGCGAATGGCCGGAGGACAAAAGGATGCGCTTCCTCGCCATCGCCTGCAGCCGGCCCGAGGCGAAGGGCATCCACGACCTGCGCACCCGCAGCAGCGGCGCCCATGATTTCGCCCAGTTCCATATCCATATCGACCCGATGATGACGGTCCAGGCCGCCCATGACGTGGTCGAAGCGATCGAGGCCGATCTCGAGCGCGAATTCCCGGGCTGCGAGGTGCTGATTCACCTCGATCCGGAGGGCCATGTCGATCATCCGGGCAGCGCCCTGCACGAGACCGACGAGACCAAGGAGGCAATCCCGGAATGACCGAGCTCAAGTTCGTCCAGGTCGATGCCTTCGCCGACCGGCCCTTCGCCGGCAATCCGGCCGCGGTGATGCCGCTCGACGCCTGGCTTCCGGACGAGATGCTGCAGGCGATCGCGATGGAGAACAATCTCAGCGAGACCGCCTTCGCCATTCCCGGCGAGGCGGAGGGGGTCGATTACGAGCTGCGCTGGTTCACCCCTACGGTCGAGGTGGCGCTGTGCGGCCATGCGACCCTGGCCAGCGGCCATGTCCTCATCGGCGAGCGCGACCGGGTCCGCTTCCGCACCCGGCGCGCCGGGATGCTGGAGGTCGCGCGCGAGGGCGACGGCTATGCGATGTCGCTGCCGGCCTGGAAGCCCGAGCCGAAGGAACTGCCGCGCGTGCTCGACGCGCTCGGCTGCGCGGCGCGGGAGACGCTCTGGCACTCCGGCGGCTATGCCCTGGTCGTGGTCGAGAGCGAGGCCGACGTGCTCGCCGTCCGGCCCGATTTCCGCGCGCTCGGCGCGATCGGCGACATCCTCACCATCGTCACCGCGCCGGGCTCGCAGACCGACATCACCAGCCGCGTCTTCGCCGCCGGCGCCGGCATCGACGAGGATCCGGTCACCGGCTCCGCCCACAATGTCAGCGCGCCTTATTGGGCGGAGCGATTGGGGAAGCAGGAGCTGACGGCCTGGCAGGCGAGCAAGCGCGGCGGCTATCTGACCGCGCGGCTGGAGGGCGATCGAGTGGTCCTGGTCGGCAAATGCGTGACGATGATCGAGGGGGTCATGCGCATCTGATCCCCCCGTTACCCCCGCGGAAGCGGGGTTTCCGCTTCGTACTTCGCAGCCGAGAAAGAAGAACTAGCGGGATTCCCGCTTTCGCGGGAATGACGAGGGGATCGCTTCGCCGCGCCCCTGGAATCGTTCGCCGCAAATTCCGGCCTCACGGATTCCCCTCGCGCCGCTTTCGGT
>JAFAZM010000135.1 GCA_019239785.1 Sphingomonadaceae bacterium | reverse complement strand
TCGCGCCAACAGGCGCCGGCGACACCGGCCGCGGGGGCGTGAGGCGCGGCGGGACGTGAAGCGCCGGGGCGGGGCGTACGCGGGGCGGGCGTCGCGCGGAGTAGAGAAGACGTCCATGCTGAACGCGAAGGGCGCGAAGGAGACGCGAAGCGCGCGAAGACACGGAGCCGCGAAAATCCGTTCGGGCTGAGCTTGTCGAAGCCCTTCCCTTCTCCTCTGCAGCATAAGATCAGGAACGGGGCTTCGACCGGCTCAGCCCGAACGGTGTGGGCCTCTACCTTTGCGTCCTTCGCGCCTTCTTTGTGCGCTTCGCGCGAAATAGCTTTTCTTAAGCGGGCCTCAGCCGCGGACGCGGCCCGCGGCGGCGTAATGGATCGGCCGCGTCAAAGCCGGTTGCGGGAGGAGCACCTCATTGCCCCGCAGCACCGCCGGGCGGGGGCCGTCGCGGCGGCACTGGGCGACCACCGACGGAAAGGACAAATCGGTGTAGCGGGCGAGCACGTCCGCGGTCGCGGCGGCGCACGCCTGCTGGGTGGCGAAGCGCGGCTCGGCCACCTGCACCTCGCGGCAGGCCTGGTCGCCTTCGCCGCAGCCCATGATCGCAATCACGTAGACAAGGGGTCCCATCGCCCGCTCCTTCACCGGCTCAATGCGCCGGGACGAAACCTGTTCCAGACGTTGCGCACCCGTTACTTGGGATATGAGCCCCTCACCCCTATCTAGCGACGAAGATGGCGAACGACGCGACCGAGACGAAGGAAAGGGGGGAACCGGGCCTTGGCGCCCTGCGCCGTTTCCTTCCTTATCTGTGGCCGAAGGGCGAGCCGCGGCTGAAGGCGCGCGTCGTCGTCTGCCTGCTGTTCGTCGTTGCCTCGATCCTGGTCACCACCCTGGTGATGCCGCTCGCTTATGGCGCCGCGATCAACCGGATGACGGCCGGGATGGAGCCGGCCGCTGCGATCGCGATCGCTTTGGTCGTCGCTTATGCCGCGGCCCGCTTCACCGGCGTGCTCTTCGACAATTTGCGCAACGGCATCTTCGAGCGGGTCGGCCAGGACGCGACCCGGCGGCTCGCCGAGACGACCTTCCGCCATCTCCATCAGCTCTCGCTCCGCTTCCACCTGGAGCGGCGTACCGGCGCGGTCACCAAGATCGTCGAGCGGGGCACCAAGAGCATCGACACGATGCTCTATTTCATCCTGTTCAACATCGCCCCGACCGCGCTGCAGCTCGCCATCGTGCTGGTGCTGTTCTGGGTGAAGTTCGGGCTCGGCCTGGTCGCCGCGACCGCGATCATGGTCGGCATCTATATCCGCTACACGAGGATGGTCACCGACTGGCGCACCCAGCTCCGGGTGAAGATGAACGACCTCGATACCGGCGCGGTGGCGCGGGCGGTCGACAGCCTGCTGAACTACGAGACGGTCAAATATTTCGGCGCCGAGGAACGGGAGGGCGCGCGCTACGGCCGCGCCGTCGCCCGCTATGCCGACGCCGCGGTGAAGAACGAGACGAGCCTGGCCTGGCTGAACGTCGGCCAGTCGTTCATCACCAATCTAATGATGGCCGGCGCGATGGCCTATGTCGTCTGGGGCTGGAGCAAGGGCCGGCTCAGCACCGGCGACGTCGTCGTGGTGAACACCCTGCTCGCCCAGCTCTTCCGGCCGCTCGACCTGCTCGGCATGGTCTATCGCACGATCCGCCAGGGCCTGATCGACATGGACGCGATGTTCGCCCTGATCGACACGCCGGCCGAGGTCGTCGACGCGCCCGGCGCCCCGGCGCTCCAAGTCGCCGCCGGCCATGTCCGCTTCGAGAACGTCCATTTCGGCTACGAGCCCGCCCGCGAGATCCTGAAGGGCATCGACCTCGAGGTGAAGCCGGGGACGATGACCGCGGTGGTCGGCCCATCGGGTGCCGGCAAGTCGACCCTCTCCCGGCTGCTCTTCCGCTTCTACGAGCCGCAGCAGGGGCGGATCACGATCGACGGGCAGGACATTACCCAGGTCACGCAGCAGAGCCTGCGCGCCGCGCTCGGCATCGTCCCGCAGGACACGGTGCTGTTCAACGACACGATCGGCTACAATATCGGCTACGGCAAGGACGGCGCGACCCAGCCGGAGATCGAGGCCGCGGCCAAAGGCGCGGCGATCCATGACTTCATCATGGAGCTCCCCCAGGGCTATGCGGCGATGGTCGGCGAACGCGGGCTCAAGCTCTCCGGCGGCGAGAAGCAGCGCGTCGCGATCGCCCGCACCCTGCTCAAGAACCCACCGATCCTGATTCTGGACGAGGCGACCAGCGCGCTCGACAGCCGCACCGAGGCGGCGATCCAGGAGACCTTGCAGGGCGTCGCCGCGCGGCGCACCTCGATCGTCATCGCCCATCGGTTGTCGACCGTGGTCGACGCCGACCAGATCGTCGTGCTCGACCAGGGCCGCGTCGCCGAGCGCGGCACCCACGCGCAATTGCTGCGCAAGGGCGGCCTCTATGCCGAGATGTGGGCCCGCCAGCAGAGCGAGCGCGAGCAGGAGGCGGCCGAGGCAGAGGCGGCGGAATAGAAGATGGCCCTGCCCCTGGCGGCTGTGGCATGATCGCCGGCGGAAGGGGGCTGAAGATGGTCCGAGTCCTGCTTGCGGCGGCCGCATTCCTGCTCGGCATGACGCCGGCCCTCGCGCAATCGCCGACGATCGCCCTGGCGCCCGGCGATGCGGCCGCGGTCCGCGTCGATCCGGGCGGCGCCGTCGCGATCACCCCCGAGCCCGGCCGGGCGCAATGGACGCCTTATGAGCTCGCCGCCGCGCGCCACCTGTCCGGCATTCCGGCGCCGGACCGGCCCGAGCCCTATGCGCACGATCTGCCCTCGGACGGCAGCATTCCACCGCCGCCGCCGCTCGAGCGCGGCGTGGTCCGCTTCAAATTCCACTCGATCGCCGGCCGGCACAGCCTGCTCGTGATCGCCAACGGCTATGAGCGGGCGATCGTCTATCGCGCCAGGATGACGGAAGGCGACCGCACCCGGCCGACCGACGTCTGCCTCGTCGTCCCCGGCAATCACGGCTTCGAGCACTGGCCGCACCCGATCGACCGCCTGGAGATTTACGACCTGCGCCTGGTCGACTGGAAAGAGGGCGATCCGCTGCCTTGCGCGTGAAGGGTGCGAAGCAAAGCTTCGCCGCTTGCGGCAACGCTCCTCCCTTCACCGTCTAAGCCCGCCGAGCCCGCCAGGCTTCGGCGCTCTGCCCCCAATTGTCGACCGGCGCGCCCGCGAACGGCGGCGGCAGCTCGGTCGGCCCGCGATTGACCGCGCCCAGCCGCTCGGCCAGCCGGATCGAGCGCGCATTGCCGGGATCGATATGGTGGGCGACGTCGGTCCAGCCGAGCACGTCCACAGCATAGTCGATCGCCGCCACCGCCGCCTCATAAGCGTAGCCCCGTCCGGCGAATGCGCGCGCCATCCCCCAGCCGATCTCGGGCCGCGGCCAGCCTTCGGGCTGCCAGGGGCCCACCCGTCCGGTCCAGCGGCCGGTCTCGCGCTCGATCACCGAGAACATCGCGAAGCCGCGCACCGTCCAGGCGCCGGCCATCCCGCAAAGGCTCCGCCAGGCGAGCGCGCGGACCTGGGCGCCGCCGAGAAAGCGCATCGTCTCTTCGTCCTCGTGGAAGGCCGCCCAGGCGTCGAAATCTTCCCGGTTCGGCGGCCGCAGGATCAGGTTCGGCGTGAAGAGGATCGGCAGCGTCACGAGGCGAAGCGCGCGCGCAAAGCGAGCATGGCGAGCGCCGCCTTCGCCGCCTCCCCGCCTTTGTCCTTCTCCTCCGGCCGGGCGCGGGCGAGCGCCTGGGCTTCGTTCTCGACGGTGAGAATGCCGTTGCCGATCGCGAGGCCGTCCAGGGTCAGCGCCATCAAGGCCCGCGCGCTCTCGCCGGCGACGATCTCGAAATGATAGGTCTCGCCCCGGATCACCACGCCCAAAGCGACGAAGGCATCGTAACGTCCGCTCTCGGCCGCCAACGCGATCGCGCCCGGCACTTCGAGCGCGCCGGGGACGGTGACCGTCTCATGGCTATGGCCTTCCGCCTCGATCGCGGCGCGGGCGCCGGCGAGCAGCAGGTCGTTCAGATGCGCGTAGAAGCGCGCTTCGACGATCAGGATCTTGGCCATGCTCAATTCTCCAGTGCGATGCGGCGCTCGCCGACGATGGCGAGGCCGTAGCCGCCCAGGGCCACCGGCGTGTGGTGGCTGTTGGTGAGCAGGATCATGTCGTGCACGCCGAGCTCGGCGAGGATCTGCGCGCCGACGCCGTAATCGCGCAGCTGCTCGCTGTCCGCCGGGGCGACGGCGCCGCTCATCAGCTTCAGCGATTGCGAGAGCGCGTCCGGCGCCGGCCGGTTGATCACGACGATCACGCCGGCGCCCTCCTCGGCGATCGCCTTCATCGCGCCTTCGAGCAGGCCGCCGCGTGGGCTCTCCTCCGCGAAGACGTCGGGGACGATGCTGAGCGCGTGCATCCTGACCAAAGTCGGCTTCGAAGGATCGACATGGCCCTTGACCAGGGCGATCTGCTCCTCGCCCGAGGCCTTGTTGAGGAAGGTCCGCGCGGTCCAGGTGCCGCCCCAGCGGCTTTCGAAGCGCGCCTCGGCGGTCGGCTCGACCAGCCGGTCCTTGCGCAGCCGGTAGGCGATGAGGTCGCGGATCGTGCCGATCCTGAGGCCGTGCACCTGGGCGAAGGCGAACAGGTCGTCCATCCGCGCCATGCTGCCGTCCTCCGACATGATCTCGCAGATCACGCCGGCGGGGTTGAGCCCGGCCAGGCGGGCGACGTCCACCGCCGCCTCGGTGTGGCCGGCGCGGACCAGCACGCCGCCCTCGCGAGCGACGAGGGGGAAGACATGGCCCGGGGAGACGATATGCTCCGGCCCCTTGGCGGCGTCGATCGCCACCGAGATGGTGCGGGCGCGGTCGGCGGCGGAGATGCCGGTGGTGACGCCCTCGCGCGCCTCGATCGAGGTGGTGAAGGCGGTCTCCAGCCGGGTGCCGTTGGTCCGGCTCATCGGCTGCAGGCCGAGCTGGTCGACCCTTTCCCTGGTCAGCGCCAGGCAGATCAGGCCGCGGCCATATTTGGCCATGAAGTTGATCGCATCCGGAGTCGCCATCTGGGCGGGAATGATGAGGTCGCCCTCATTCTCGCGATCCTCGTCGTCGACCAGGATGAACATGCGGCCGTTGCGCGCCTCGTCGATGATCTGCTCCGGCGTCGCCATCGCGCCGCTGGACCCGGAGGCGAGGAATTTCTCGAGCTTGCCGAGCGTGTCGGCGGTCGGGTTCCAGTCGACATCGCCGAGCTTACGCAGCGAATTGGGGTGGAGGCCGGCGGCGCGGGCAAGGCCGGCCCGGCTCATCTCGCCGGCGGTGACGATCTCGCAGAGGCGATCGATCAGGAGGGTGCTCATAAGCGCGCCGTATCACACCGTGATGTGATACGGCAATGGCAAATCACATCGCGCTGGCTCGTGTGTCCAGCATCCGGCCGAGATAGCGGGCGAGGATGTCGATCTCGATGTTGACCTTGCGGCCCGGCGCCAGCGTGCCGAAGCTGGTTTGCGCGGCGGTGTGCGGGATGACGTTGACCGCGAAGACGACGCCGCCGTCGGGGAGCGGCTCGACCTCGTTGACGGTGAGCGAGACGCCGTCGAGCGCGATCGAGCCCTTGGCCGCGATGTAGCGCGCCAGCTCCGGCCCGGCGACGAAGCCGATTCTCTGCGAATCGCCGACCGGCTCGACCGAAGCGACCTCGCCGATCCCGTCGACATGGCCGGTGACGATATGGCCGCCGAGCTCGTCGCCGACCTTCAGCGCGCGCTCGAGGTTGAGCGCCGCGCCCTCGGCCCAGAGGCCCGGCGCGGTGCGGCGCCGGGTCTCGGCGGAAACGTCGACCGCGAACCAGTTCTCACCCTTGTCGACGACCGTCAGGCAGACGCCCGAGCAGGCGATCGACGCACCGAGATCGAGATCGGCAAGGTCGAAGCCGCAGCCGATCCGCACGCGCAGGTCCCCGCGCGTCTCGACCGACTCGATCCGGCCGACATCGGTGATGATCCCGGTGAACATCCTGCTTCCTACCGTGTGCGCTCGTAGACTTCGCGGCTGTCGCTGCCAAGCGCACGGGTCTCGGTGCGGCGCCAGCGGCCGTGCGCGTCGGCGAGCGAAGCCAGGCCGATCTCGCCGACCGCGCTCTTGCCGGCGCCGATCAGGATCGGCGCGCGGTAGAGGAGCAGGCGATCGACCAGGTCCGCGGCAAGGAAGGCGGTGGCGGTGGCGGCGCCGC
Source organism: Sphingomonadaceae bacterium (assembly GCA_019239785.1). Lineage (GTDB taxonomy): Bacteria > Pseudomonadota > Alphaproteobacteria > Sphingomonadales > Sphingomonadaceae > Allosphingosinicella. The sequence continues at coordinate 12,824 of JAFAZM010000135.1, read as the reverse complement.
CCTCGACGAGCAGATCGTTGACCCCCTGCAGCTTGAACACGTCTTCGGGACGGGCGAGCATCTCCCAGCCCTGGACGGCCTCGCCTGCGCTGAGCAGGGCCCGGCGCGGCGACGCGTCCTCCAGGCCCGGCAGCCTGACGTCGAGCCTGGGATTGTCGAGATAATAGGTGCCGCGCCCGACCAGGATCATGTCCGCCCGGGCGCGCTCCAGATGGGTGTCGGCGCGCGCCTCGGCGCCGGTGATCCAGCGGCTCTCGCCGGCCGCGGTCGCGATCATCGAATCGATCGAAAGCGCGAGCTTCAGGGTGATATGGGGCCTCCCCAGCCGGATCCGGCTGAGGAAGCCGGCCATCGAACGCGCCGCCTCCTCGGCGCCGAGCCCGACCTCGACCGCGATCCCTGCCGCCTTCAGTCGCGCGATGCCGACGCCGTCGGTGCGGGGATCGGGATCGGCCAGCGCAACGACGACCCGCGCCGGCTGCGCCTGCACCAGCAGGTCGGCGCAAGCGGGGCCCCGCGCGCTGCGGTGGGCACAGGGCTCCAGCGTGACGTAGATCGTCGCGCCCCGCGCCGCCTCGCCTGCCTCTTCGAGCGCGACCGCCTCGGCATGTGGCCGGCCGCCATTCTGCGTCCAGCCGCGGCCGACCGCTTCGTCACCGCGGACGATCACGCAGCCGACATTGGGATTCGGTGCCGTCCGGCCGCGGCCGCGCTCCCCAAGCGCGATCGCCTCCGCCATCCAGCGCGCGTCGTTCAAATGCCGAGCCGGTTCAGATTCTGGTCGAGCCGCTGCAACTGACGGCGATGTTCGGCCTCGGCACGGTTTCGCTCGTTGAGGTCGGCCTGCTGCTTCGTCCTGATCTCGGCGTCGGTGCGGTTGGCCGGCCAGGAATCTATGAAGATGACCTGCTCGCGCGTGTCCGGGATCGACTGCGAATCCACGTAGAAGGCGAGCACGATCGCGGTGGTCATCGCGCCGGCGAGCAAGGCGGCGATCCAATGGCTGCGCGGGCGGGTGCGCCAGAAGATGCGCAGATCCTCGGCGAGGACGCGGGGCGGCGAGGGGCGCGGCAGGGGCATTGGGCGAAGATAATGCGCCACCGGCTCGCGCACCAGTCCTCTCTCTGACGGGGCACGTTTCAATGCCCGCTCATCCTGAGTAGCCGGTGAGCTCGTCGAACCGGCGTATCGAAGGACGCACAGCAGGACGAGGCGGTCCTTCGATACGGGCCTTCGCCAGGCTCAGTCCCTACTCAGGATGAGCGGCTTTCTGATCCGCTTGAAGGAGGAGGTTGACCAATGCGCATTTGCGGCCATGGTCGGGCGATGCGCTTTTCGCTTCCCCTGCTCCTCCTTCTCGGCATCGCCGCGCCCGCTAGGGCCGAGGATCGCCGCGTCCTGGTCGAGGATTTCGACCGGATCCTCGTCGAAGGGCCCTATGTCGTCCATCTCGTCACCGGCCGGGCGAGCGCAGCGATCGCGCACGGCTCCCGTGACGCGCTCGATCGGATGAACCTCGACGTGCAGGAGCAGACGCTGCGCATCCGCCGGACCCGCGAGGCCGCCGGCAGCGGGCCCAGGGCCGATCCGGGCGTGGTCACCGTGGACCTCGCCACCAGGTCGGTGCGCTCGGTGGCGCTGATCGGCCCGGCGCGGCTCGACGCCAATGCGGTGCGCGGGCTCAGCGTCGCGTTCAGCGTCGAGGGCAGCGGCACGCTCCACGCGACCCGGGTCGATGCCGACGCGCTCTCGCTGATCCTGCTCGGCTCGGGCCGGATCGAGGCGGTGGGCGCCGCGCGCACCCTCTCCGTCAACGTCCAGGGCAGCGGCGATCTCGCCGCGCCGGGCCTCGTCGCCAACAATGCGACGATCGCCGCGACGTCGAGCGGCACGATCGGGCTCACCGTCAATGGACCGGCGACGGTTGCGAACGACGGCACCGGCAATATCCGCGTCTTCGGCCGCGCGGTCTGCACCATCAGCGGCAGCGCCGCAGATCAGGTCCGCTGCGGCGGAGCTTCAAACCAAGGCCAGGCCCGCTAATTTCCCGAGCAGGGCCGGCGGCAGCAGGTCGAGCCCGTCCGGCTCGCCGTCGAGATCGGCCGGCGCATCGGCGGCGGCGAGATAGCGCCAGCCCTGATGCGCGCGCTTCGGCGCGGCGCGGGTGCGGACCAGCAATGGATCGAGCCGGACGATCGCACGGCCGTCCTCGGCGATGGCGAAGCCGATGATGAGCTGCCGCGCGATCAGCCGATGCTTGATGATCCAGTAGAGCGAGCCGCCGACCAGCTCCCCGGCGCGCTTCGGCATGAAGCGGGTGACCAGCGGCACGACGCCGTCGGCGAGCCGCGCCCGCTGCCGCGCGGCAAGCGCGTCGAGGCTGGCGCAGGCGACCGCGACCTTGCTCATATGCAGCTGGGACATGGGGGAGCCATGGCGGCTTTCGCCTGCCGGATCAAGCATTTGGGTCAGCCGTGCAGCCCCCAGAGCGTGGCGAGGCCAAGGAAGGAGAAGAAGCCCATCACGTCCGTCATCATCGTCACGAACACGGCCGACGAAACGGCCGGATCGATGTCGAGCTTGTCGAGCGTGACCGGGATCAGGATGCCCGAAAGGCCGGCGATGAGGTTGTTGATCAGCATTGCGAGCGCGATCACCGTGCCGAGGTCGAAGCGGCCGAAGATCAAAGCCACGCCGATCCCGATCAGCAGGCCGAGCGTGACCCCGTTCGCGGCGGCGATCCGAAGCTCGCGGAAGATCATGCGGCGCGTGTTGGAGCTGGTGAGCTGGTTGGTGGCGAGCGCGCGCACGGTCACCGCCATCGTCTGGGTGCCGGCATTGCCGCCCATGCCGGCGACGATCGGCATCAGCACCGCGAGCGCGACCAGCCGGGAGATCTCCCCCTGGAACAGGCCGACCACGGCGGCGGCGAGGATGGCGGTGCCGAGGTTGACGATCAGCCAGGTCAGCCGGCGGCGGACGGTCGAGCCGATCGGCTCGTTGATGTCGCCTTCGGTACCGGCGCCGGAGAGGAGCAAGGTGTCCTCGCTCGCTTCCTCCTGGATGATGTGGACGACGTCGTCGACGGTGATCATGCCGACCAGCCGGCCGCCCTGATCGACGACCGCGGCCGAGATCAACGCATATTTCTGGAAGCGGAGCGCCACCTCCTCCTGGTCCATGTCGACCGGGATCAGGGTCTGCTCGCGCTGCATCGCATCGGCGACCGCGATCCGCCGCGGCGTGCGCAAGATCCAGGAGAGCAGGCAGGTGCCGACCGGCCGGTGCGCGGGATCGACGACGAACACCTCCCAGAAATCGGTGGTGAGGTCCTCGTCGGCGCGCAGGAAATCGATCACGTCGCCGACCGTCCAATGCTCCGGGACCGCGACGACGTCGCGCCGCATCAGGCGGCCGGCCGATTCCTCGGGATAAGAGAGCGCTTCCTCGATCGCGGCGCGGTCGTCGGGGTCGAGCGCGCGCAGCACCGCGCGCTGCTCCTCCTCCTCCATGTCCTCGATGATTGCGACCGCATCGTCGGTCTCGAGCTCGCCGGCCAATTCGGCGACCTGATGCGGCTCCAGCGCGTCGAGCAATTCCTCGCGCACCCAATCGTTCATCTCGGCGAGCACGTCGCCGTCGAGCAGGTCGGCGAGCGCGGTCGCCAATGCCCGCCGCTCGTCGCTGTCGACCAGTTCGAACAGATCGGCGATGTCGGCCGGATGGAGCGGCTCGACCAGTTCGCGCACGCCCTCGGCATCGCCCGCCTCGGCGCGCTCGACCACCTGCGCGACATATTCCGGCTTCAGCCGGTCGTCCTCGTCGTGGCGGCTGTCGAGGGGGGCGGGGACCTCCGCATCCGCTTCGGGCAGGGGGATGTCGCTCTCGCTCATCGCTTTTCTCCTGCCGGCGGCTCGGGTTGCGGGCTGCTTCCTAAGCTTGACTTATTGCCCTGTCGATACGCGGGGCCTAAGCCGCGCCGCAAAAGGAGACATGCCATGGCCGACGAACAGAACACCCTGGTCCTCAACCTCGACAGCGGCGGCGACGTCGTGATCAAGCTGCGGCCCGATCTCGCGCCGCAGCATGTCGCGCGGATCAAGGAGCTGGCCCAAGAGGGCTTTTACGACGGCGTCGTCTTCCACCGCGTGATCGACGGCTTCATGGCGCAGGGCGGCGATCCGACCGGCAGCGGCATGGGCGGCTCCGACAAGCCCGACCTCCCCGCCGAATTCAGCCGCGAGCCGCATGTGCGCGGCGTCGCTTCGATGGCCCGGTCTCAGAATCCGAACAGCGCCAACAGCCAGTTCTTCATCTGCTTCGACGACTGCCGCTTCCTCGACGGCCAGTACACGGTCTGGGGCGAGGTGGTCGAAGGGATGGAGCATGTCGACGCCTTGCCCAAGGGCGAGCCGCCGCGGGAGCCGGGGAAGATCGTCAAAGCCACGCTGAGGGACTGAGGTTCCGCGATGCGCCCCGTCACGCTGATCACCGGCGCGTCGGCGGGGCTCGGAGCGGAATTCGCCAGGCAATGCGCCGCGCGCGGCGAGGCCCTGGTCCTCGTCGCCCGGCGGCGCGACCGGCTTGAGGCGCTGGCGGCGGAGCTCGGCGGTGCCCCTCATATCCTGGTCGCCGACCTCGCCAGGGAAGGCGCCGCCGCGAGCCTGCTCGCCGAAATGGAGGCGGAGGGGCTGAGCGTGGGCACCCTGATCAACAATGCCGGCTTCGGCCTCGCCGGCAAGTTCGCGGACCGGCCGGTCGCCCGGCTCAGCGAGATGATCGACCTCAACGTCCGCACCCTGGTCGAGCTCTGCCACCTGGTGCTGCCGGCGATGCGGGCGCGGGGCGAAGGCGCGATTCTCAACGTCGCCTCGACCGCGGCCTTCCAGCCCGGCCCGAACATGGCGGTCTATTATGCGAGCAAGGCCTTCGTCCTCTCCTTCACCGAGGCGCTGCACCATGAGCTGAAGGGCACGGGGATCCGCGTCTCGGCGCTCTGCCCCGGCCCGACCGCGACCGAGTTCGGCGAGGTGGCTTTGGCTTCGACCAGCTCCTCGCTGCGGCTGGTCACCGCCGATGCGCCGAGCGTCGTCCGCGCCGGCCTCAGGGGCCTCGACCGCAACAAGGCGGTGGTGATCCCCGGCTGGACCAACAAGACCACCGCCAATCTCAGCCGCTTCCTGCCGCGCGCGGCGATGCGGAGGATCGTCGGGGCGATCAAGGTTTGAGCCGCACCTTTCCTCCCCGTCCGCTTCGCGCGCAGGGAGGAAAGAGTCAGGGTCAACCTTCGCCGATCTCCGAGATCAGCCAGTCGTGGAACAGTCGCAGCGGACGGCGGCCGAGCGCGGAACGGCGGCAGGCGAACCAGTAGGAATAAGCGCTTTCGGCGGCGACGCCGAACAGTGGCGCGAGCCGGGCATCATGGGCGCCGTCGACATGCATCTCGAACATGAAGGCGATGCCGAGCCCCTGGGCGGCGGCGTCGAGGATGAGCTGGCCCGAATCGAACATGTCGATCGTCGCCGGCGTCAGGCCGGGCACCCCCGCCGCCTCGCACCATTCGGTGAAGGCGTCGGGCAGGTCGCGGTGGAGGAGCACGGTCGTGTCGCCGAGCTGGGCCGGGTCGGTCAGCTTCCGCGCCGCCTCGCCGCCGATCGCGACCACCCGGTTGCGGTTCAGCCGGCGCGCATAGAGCGCCGGATCGACCTCGCGGCCGAGCACGATCGCCGCTTCGAGTCCCTCGTCGAGCCGGGCGAGCGCATGCGGGCGCGTGTCGAGATCGACATGGAGGCCCGGATGCAGCGCGCGCAGCTCGCCGAGCCGCGGCATCAGCCGGTAGGAGGCGAAGAGCGGCAGCACGCCCAGCCGCAGCCGCATCAGCTCGGCATTGCCCTGCGCCCGCTCCATCGCATCGCCGAGCTCGTCGAGCGCCGGCCCGATCTCGGCGAGCAGCCGCTCGCCGTCCGGGTTCAGATGGACGGCCTGGTGGCGCCGCTCGAACAAGGGCCGGCCGACATGGCGCTCGAGCGCCTGGATGCGCCGGGTCAGCGCCGGCGAGGACAAAGCCAGCGCCTCCGCCGCGGCCTTGACCGAGCCGAGCCGGGCGGTCTGCACGAAGGCCTCGACCGCGGTCAGCGGCGGCAGCCTTTTCACCGCGGATCGGGCGCTTTCGCGCCCCCCTCTTGTGCGGTGCACATTCTCTCTCTCCTGCGCCGACGAAGGGAAAGCCGGCGAATTCTGCGTGCATAAACTGCACTTGCTGCACTTCTCTTCGCACTTGCACAAAAACTGTGCAAGCGCAAAAAAGACCCTGCCTTTCAGGCATCCTCTCCTAAAAACTTTCAGGGCCGGTCCTTTGGATCGGCCCCTTTTTTATCCCTCGGCGTTTGACCGGCCGGCAGGCCTCCCTATTTGGGGCGTCTTCCCGGGAGGTGAGCCGATGGCCGACGAAGAACGCAGGATGAGGCGCCTCCAGGTCGCCACGATGCGCCCCGAGGACAGCGGCCGCGGCATTGCCCGTCTGCCCCGCGCACTGATGGCGGAATTGGGCCTCGGCGAAGGCGACGTCATCGAGCTGTCCGGCAAGCGCACCACGCCGGCGCGCGCGGTCGGCCCCTATCCCGAGGACGAAGGGCTGGAGATCATCCGCCTCGACGGCCTGCAGCGGGCCAATGCCGAGATCGGCTCGGGCGATTTCGTCGAGATTCGCAAGGCCGATTCGAAGCCCGCCCAGCGCGTGGTGTTCGCGCCGGCGCAGAAGAACCTTCGCCTGCACGGCTCCGCCCATGCGCTGAAGCGCAGCTTCGGGATGAAGCCGGTCACCGCCGGCGACGTCGTCGCCACCCACGGCCAGCAGCAGATGCCGCGCGGCGACATCCCGCCGGAGCTGCGCCAGATGCTGACCGCGCCCGCCTTCGCCTTGCAGGAGATCCGCCTGGTCGTGGTCTCCACGACACCCAAGGGCATCGTCCACATCGACGCGAATACCGAGATCGAGCTTCGCCCCGAATATACCGAGGCCAAGGAGGCGCGCCGCGCCGACGTCACCTATGACGATCTCGGCGGCATGGGCGCGACCATCGACCAGCTGCGCGAGATGGTCGAATTGCCGCTGCGCTATCCCGAGATTTTCGAGCGGCTCGGCGTCGATCCGCCGCGCGGGGTCCTGCTCCACGGCCCGCCCGGCACCGGCAAGACCCGGCTGGCGCGCGCGGTCGCCAACGAGAGCGACGCCAATTTCTTCCATATCGCCGGCCCCGAGATCATGGGCTCGGCCTATGGCGAGAGCGAGAAAAGGCTGCGCGAGCTCTTCGAGGAGGCCTCGCAGGCGGCGCCGTCGATCATCTTCATCGACGAGATCGATTCGATCGCGCCCAAGCGCGGCCAGGTCCAGGGCGAGACCGAGAAGAGGCTGGTCGCGCAATTGCTGAGCCTGCTCGACGGGCTGCAGCCGCGCCAGAACCTCGTCGTGATCGCCGCCACCAACCGACCAGAGGCGATCGACGAGGCGCTGCGCCGGCCCGGCCGCTTCGACCGCGAGATCATCATCGGCGTCCCCGACGAGGGCGGTCGGCGCGAGATCCTCGCCATCCACACAAGAGGCATGCCGCTCGCCGACGGCGTCGACATTGCCGGCCTCGCCCGCCAGACCTACGGCTTCGTCGGCGCCGACCTCGCCGCCTTGGTGCGCGAGGCGGCGATCGAGGCGGTGCGGCGGATCATGCCCAAGCTGAATCTCGAGGAGGGAACGATCCCCCCCGAGGTGCTCGACACGCTCTCCGTCACCCGCAAGGATTTCGAGGAGGCGCTGAAGCGCGTCCAGCCCTCGGCGATGCGCGAGGTGATGGTGCAGGCGCCGACGATCGGCTGGAACGATGTCGGCGGCGTCGACGAGGCGCGCGAGCGGCTGCGCGAGGGCGTCGAGCTGCCGCTGAAGCATCCGGAAAGCTTCCGCCGGCTCGGCATCCGCCCGGCCAAGGGCTTCCTGCTCTACGGCCCGCCCGGCACCGGCAAGACCTTGCTCGCCAAGGCGACGGCGCGCGAGGCGGAGGCGAACTTCATCGCCACCAAGAGCTCCGACCTGCTCTCCAAATGGTATGGCGAGAGCGAGCAGCAAATCGCCCGCCTGTTCGCCCGCGCCCGCCAGGTCGCGCCGACGGTGATCTTCATCGACGAACTGGACAGCCTCGTCCCGGCCCGCGGCGGCAGCCTCGGCGAGCCGCAGGTCACCGAACGAGTGGTCAACACCATCCTCGCCGAGATGGACGGGCTCGAGGAATTGCAATCGGTGGTCGTGATCGGCGCCACCAACCGGCCGAACCTGATCGATCCCGCCTTGCTCCGGCCCGGCCGGTTCGACGAATTGATCTACGTGCCGGTGCCGGACAGCGAGGGGCGGCGGCGCATCCTTTCCATCCACACCAAGGCGATGCCGCTCGCCGACGATGTCGACCTCGATTCGCTCGCGCGCCGCACCGAGCGCTTCACCGGCGCCGACCTCGAGGACCTGGTCCGCCGCGCCGGCCTCAACGCGCTGCGGAGCTCGATCGAGGCCGGCAACGTCACCATGGCGGATTTCGAGGCGGCGCTCGGCGACACCCGCGCCTCGGTCACCGAGGAGATGGAGCGCGAATATGAGCAGCTCCAGTCGAGCCTGAAGCAGGACGCGCACAGCGCCACCGGCGGCATCGGCTTCATCGCGCCGGGGATGCTTACCCCTCGCGGACCAAAGGGGCCTTGAGGTTCGCCGCGATCCAGATCGCCAGGACCAGCATCACCGCGCCGGTCGCAACGAAGGGCAGCGGCAAGGCGACCTGATAGAGCGCGACGCCGACTGCGGGCGCTGCGACATAGGGAATGCCGTTGGCCGAGCTCACCATGCCGGCGACCGCATTCTGCTCGTCGAGCCCGACCGCGAGCGAGGCGCCGCTGGTGAAGCCGGGCCGGAAGAGGCCGAAGCCCATCGAGGCGATCGCGAAGGCCAGCATCAGCCCGTAGACGCTGTGGACGAGGCCGGTGGCGATCGTGCCCGCAGCGGCCAGCAGCGCCCCCCAGAGGACGAGCTGGCGCGGCGAGAGATCGAGCGCCGGGATCAGGCCCCATTGCGCGAGCAGGGAGGCGCCGGCGCCGCCCATCAGCACGATCGCGATCCATTGCTGGGCATGGGCCGGCGGCAGCTGCAGCCGGTCGATCACCAGGAAGCCGATCACGCCGAGCGCCGCCGCCTGGCCATGGCCCCCGACCACGCCTGCGATCAGCCACGGCCGCACCCGCTTGTCGCGCCAGCGGAGGTGATGCGGCCGCCCTTCCTCGGGCACGGCCGGGGCGTCGGCGGCGCCGATCGAAGGATAAGCGACGATCGTGCCGTGCGCGATCTGGGTCGGCGCATCGTCGGGCAGCCGCAGGACCAAGGTGGCGAGGACGAGCACGCCGATCCCGGCGAAGACGACCAGGGGCGCGGCGAGGCCAAGCGGCGGGAAGATGAAGAGCGGCGCGATCGCGGGCCCGACGATGGTACCGAGCCCGAACGAGGAGGCCAGGGCAGCCAGGGCCCTGGTCCGCTCCGCCCCCTCGGTTCGCGCCGCGATATAGGCCTGGACCGCCGGCGGCGAGGCCGAGCCGAAGGCGCCGTAGAGGCTGCGGCCGAGGATGAAGATCGCGAACACCATGGTGCCGCCGGCGAGCCCCGCCAGGCCCGCGGCAAGCGCGCCGCCGCAGACCAGCATCGAGGAAATGAAGCCGGTGAGGCCTAGCCGCATCAGCGCGCGCCGGCCGCGCCGGTCCGCCCGCCCCGCCCAGACCGGCGCCATCGCCACCCAGACCAGAGCCGAAAGGCTGAACGCGGCGGCGACCCAGAGGTCCGCGACGCCGAGGTCGCGGCCGATCGCCGGCAGCAGCGACTGCATCGCGGTATTGCCCGCCGCAGCGACGAGCATCACCGAGAAGAGCAAGGCGAATCTCTCGCGGCTGAGGCCGAAGCCGCTCATCTCAAGTCTTTTTCAGGCACGATCGAAGCGAAGGCATGGGCTCCGGCCGCCGCATCCGGCTGGACAAGCGGGTGGCGAAATGCCAACGCGTCGTCTCTCCGCAACTTTTTGGAAGCGTTCATGTCGGCATCCCTGGAACAAGCTCAACGAGACCGACGCTTCGCGCGCGGCATGGGCGGGGGCCCGCTTTGGCAGTTCCTCAAGGGCTTCATCAAGCACCCGGTGATGGTCGGCTCGATCATCCCTTCCTCGAAAGCGGTGATCGACAAGATGCTCGCCCCGGTCGACTGGGGGCAGTGCAAATTGTTCGTCGAATATGGCCCCGGCGTCGGCACCTTCACCGAGCATGTGCTGCGCCGCATGGCGCCCGACGCGACCCTGATCGCGATCGACACCAATCCCGATTTCGTGTCCTACCTGACCCAGAAGTTCCGCGACAACAGGCTGCTGGCGGTGAACGGCTCGGCCGCCGACGTCCGCCAGATCATCGCCGATTGCGGCTTCCCCCACGCCGATTTCATCTGCTCGGGCCTGCCTTTCTCGACCCTGCCGCCGGGCGTCGGCCCGGCGATCGCAGCGGAGACCTATGACGCGCTCCGCCCCGGCGGCGCCTTCCTGGTCTATCAGTTCAAGGCGAAGGTGCGCGATTTCATGGCGCCGCATTTCGACCGCATCGACCGCGGCTTCGAATGGGTCAACGTGCCACCCTGCCACCTGTTCTGGGGGTGGAAGGAATAATCTCCGGCACGGCCCGTTGTCCCCGTCATCCCGGCGAAGGCCGGGATCCGGTTGGGATTCGCCCGAACGCTTGAGACCCTCCGACACGAGACGCCGGCCTTCGCCGGGGTGACGTTGTTGCTCAGTCGAGCAATTTTTCGCCGGCGAAGTTCAGCCGGTGGGCGATCCGGTAGTCGGCGATCGCGACCAGGAAATAGGCGATCCCCCATTTGATCCGGTTGAGCAGGGTGCGCTGCTTGCGGTGTTCCTCAAGGGTGATCTCGACCGAATTGGCGACCTCGCCGTCGACATAAAGGCGCATCGCGTCGGCGAAGGCCTTGTCATCGACCCGGAGCATCAGCTCCAGGTTCAGGAACAGGCTGCGCATGTCGAAATTGGCCGAGCCGACATAAGCGACGTCGTCGAGCACGAAGAGCTTCGAATGGAGCTTGGTAGCGACATATTCGAAGATGCGCGCGCCGCGCTTCAGCAGCACCCAATAAGTGTGGCGGGCGGCGCCGACGGTCGACTGATGGTCGGTCCTGGCGGGAGTGATCACCCGCACCAGCCCGCCGCGGCGCCGGCGCGCGACATTGCCGGTCCGCCGCAACAGCAACGGGCCGGGCGCGAAATAAGCGGCGATGATGTCGAGCCGGCGCGCGCGCTTCATGTCGCGCCGCACCGCCCGCGCCCAGGGGCTGAGCCGCCGGGTTGGCCCCCCAAACAGCCAGTGGAGCTTCCCTTCGGTGACGCTCTTCTGGTTGAGCAGCCGGCGCAGGTCGCGGATCCGCGCCTCCGGCTTCAGCGCCCAGGCGAACAGGCTTTCGAAATAGCCGACCAGGCAATCGACGCTGTCGCCCTCGACGAGCAGGCCGATGTCGCGCCAGGCGCCTTCCTCGATCGTCCCGAAATAATCGTCGGAGATGTTGAAGCCGCCGATGATCACCCGCCGCCCGTCGGCGAGCGCGAGCTTCTGGTGGTTGCGCAGCAGATAGCGGCGCCCGTAGCGGGGCACGAAGCGGCAGAAGCGCGCCCCGGCCTCGGCGAGCGGGCGGAAGAAGGGCTCGCCCGCCTCCGAGGCGCCGAAGCCGTCGACCAGCAAAGCCACGTCGACGCCGCGCCGCGCCGCCTCCAGCAGGGCGTCGCGCACCCGCGTCCCGCTCTCGTCCTCGCACCAGATGTAATAGAGGATGCGCAGCGAGTCCTTCGCGCCTTCGATCAGCCCGATCAAGGCGTCGAGCCGCTCCGGCCCGTCCGGCAGCAGGGTCAGCCGGTTGCCGGCGACATCGTGCGCAATCTTCGGATCGGCCTCGCTCATTTCCGGCCTTCGCTAAACGTGGGGCGCCGCGCAGGGAAGCCGTCTTCTCAGTGGCCGGGCGGAACTGGCACCGGCCGTGACGCCGGCTGCGGCTGAGCCCAGCCCATCCGTTCCGCCAGCGCGGCGCGAGACAGGGGCGCAGCCGGCAGGATGAATTCGCTTGCCGGGAGCGGCCGCACCTCGACGCTGGTAAGCCGCATGATCTCCCCGAAGCGAAGCGGCGCTCCCCGTGCGAGCACCGCGCGCATTGCGCCCCACTCACCCGCGCCGGCATCGGCCGCGAGTCCGGCCATCGTCCGCACCCCGTCCATCGACATTTCGAACTGCCGCACCATCGCTCGGCCGAGCGGGGTGAGGTCCGGGTCGCTGCTGACGACCATCTCCATGCCGTGCGCCGTCGAGGGCGCGCCCCCGGGTGCCGGCGTCGTCCAGACTGTTCCGGTGCGGCCGGCGATGGTCTCGGTGCCGGCCTCCATGAACTGCACCGCCGGCGGAAGGTGCGCGCTACCGGGTTGCGCGTGAGACTGCATTCTGTGGGCCCGAGCCAGCTCGGCGACGAGTGCAGTCAGATCGTCCGCGCGCGCGACATAGAGTCCGCGCAGGTCCGCCTGAACGAAATAGGCCGCGCCATCGATCACGTAATAGGCGCCTTGGTTGCCCATCGTCATATGGAAGTCGCCGCGATCGTTCACTTCGATGACCATCTCCGGCATTGGGAAATCCGGCTGCCCCATCGCATAGCGCGCGACGATGTCGGCCCGGGCCGGGCCGGCGGCCAGCAGCGCAGCCATGGCGGCAACTCT
>JAFAZM010000083.1 GCA_019239785.1 Sphingomonadaceae bacterium | reverse complement strand
AGGGTCATTCGTCATTCCCGCGAAAGCGGGAATCCAGGCAGCCTAAGTGACTGATATCAGCTTCGTTCTGGATTCCCGCTTTCGCGGGAATGACGAACAAAAAGGAAATGTGTGAATCCTGTAGCCCTGAAGGGGAGGGGTGAATGCCGCTCTAGCCCAGCACCTCGAACGCCCCGATCCGGTGCTCGCTGCGGGTCCAGCCTTCGGTGCTGCGGTCGAGCGCTTCGTAGTCGGCGCCGTGCGTGGCCATGAAGGCGTCGAAATGGGCCTGGCTCTCCCAGACGTCGAGGCTGAGGTAGGAGCCGTCGTCCGCGCGGAGCAATTCGGTGCCGCGGAAGCCAGCCTGGCGCGCGAAGAGCTGGGCCCAGGCGCCGGTCGGGCCGTAGGTCGCCTCGAACGCGGCCCGCGCCTCCTCCTTCACCTCGTAGCGCCAGATCAGAGCGATCATGCCTGCCCCCCAAAGTCGCGCCAGCGATAACGCGCCCGGCCCGTCCGGCGCAAAGGGGCTGCGCCCCGCCGCTGTTTCGGGATGGGACGGCGGCGTCAGCGGCGGCCGCCGCCGAGCCGCTTCGCCCAGTCGACCTGGGTGAAGGCGACGAGCAGCACGATCGTCAGCAGCTGCAGGCCGATGCCGAGCGGGCTGGTCAAGGCGTGGCGGAAGCTGTCGCCGAGGCTCGATTCGCCGATCCCTTTCGCGGTGGCGCCGTAGATCGTGTAGGAGATCGTGCGGCCGACGAAGAAGGCGGCGGTGAAGGGGAGCAAAGGCACCCGCGCAAGCCCGGCCGCCTCGAACAATTGCGCCGACGGCAAGGGCGAGAGAGCGAACAGGCCGAGCGCGATGATGCCGCCGCGCCGGTGCCGCTCCAGCGCCGCCTTCGCCGCGTCGAGATTGCGCCGGGTCTTGCCCTTGATGCGCCCGCCGAGCAGCCGGAAGCCGAGCGCGAGCAGGAACCGCCCGAGCGCCGCGGCAAGCGCCGCCGTCAGCACCATCGGCACGAGCGCGAGGTTGAAGCTCAGCCCATAGAGCACGATCACCGACCAGGTCGGCGGGCCGAAGGCGGGCATGAGGTTCACGCCCAGCACGATGGCGAAGAGGATCAGGTAGGAGTTCAGGCCGTCATGTTCCTCGTTCAGGGCCGCGCGGGCGCTTGCCCCGCGCCGCGCGCCACGATCTGGAAAATATCCCCACGATCGAGCGCCGCAAGCCGGTAGCCGCCGCCGTCGAACATGCGCATTCGATACCGGCCCGGCGCCGTCTCCTCCGCGACCTCGCACAGGCTCATCCGGTCAGCCGCTCGCAGCGCGCGCATCGTCATGACCAGCGCCACAAGATCGAATTCCGCAGGTCGCACCGCGGGATCGGCGTACAGGCGCGACTCCGCCTGCGTGCGACAATAAGCCTTGCCCTGGCGCCGATAGGCGACCCTCTCGGCGAGGATGACCTTCGGCGAGACGTGGCCGATCTCGACCTGGACGATAGCGCCTTCGACCGGTGCGCCGCGACGGGCGACCATGACCCAATCCGGCGGCACGATCGCTTCGATCGGACGATCCTCATAATAGACGAATGCGTAGCCGAACGAGGACGCCGCGACGGCCATATTGCCGGCCAGCCCTCCCTCCCGCGCGGCCACGGCGGCCCGGATATCGATTCCCGAATCCTGCCAGCCCTGGACCTGCTCGCCCCGCGCAAGGGATCGCTCGACGATTTCGTCCAACGGTCCGACACCGTGCCCTGTCGCTGCCATCCCGGTCTCGAGCACCTGGTCGGTCAGCACGTGCGTCGACAGCCCCTGGAAGAGAGTATTTGCCTCTTCGCTTGGGGCGAAGACCGCGCCGGACAGGCCGGGTTGTGGGCCGGCGGAGCCCGGCTGCGCGATGGCCGGCGCCGCCAGGATAAGCAGGGCGGCGGCGAGCAGGCGCACGCTCAATCCCGCTCGACGCAGACCGCGATGCCCATGCCGCCGCCGATGCACAAGGTGGCGAGGCCCTTCTTGGCGTCGCGCTTCTGCATCTCGTAGATCAGGGTGGTGAGGACGCGGGCGCCGGAGGCGCCGATCGGGTGGCCGATCGCGATCGCGCCGCCATTGACGTTGACCCGGTCCGACTCCCAGCCGAGCTCCTTGCCGACCGCAAGCGCCTGGGCGGCGAAGGCCTCGTTGGCCTCGATCAAATCGAGGTCGGCGATCGTCCAGCCGGCCTTCTCCAGCGCGCGGCGGCTCGACGGCACCGGGCCGATGCCCATGATCGACGGATCGACGCCGGCCGAAGCCCAGCTCTTGACCCGCCCAAGAATCGGCGCGCCGCGCTTCTCGGCTTCGGCGCGGCTCATCAGCACCAGCGCGGCGGCGCCGTCGTTGATGCCCGAGGCATTGGCCGCGGTGACGGTGCCGTCCTTCTTGAACGCGGGCCGGAGGCCGGCAATGCTGTCAACGGTCACGCCCTCGCGGATGAACTCGTCCTGATCGACGATCGTATCGCCCTTGCGGCCCTTGACCGTCACCGGCGCGATCTCGGCCTTGAACCGGCCCTCGCGCCGCGCCGCCTCGGCCTTGTTCTGCGAGGCGGTGGCGAACGCGTCCTGCTCGCCGCGCGTGATCTGATATTGCTCGGCGAGATTCTCGGC
>JAFAZM010000020.1 GCA_019239785.1 Sphingomonadaceae bacterium | reverse complement strand
CTTTGCGATCTTGAGTGCGTCGAGGAAGCGGAACGCCTCTGGCTCGCCGCCTTTCAGGTAGAGCGAGAAGGTCGAGCCGGCGCCGGTGCAATGGCGGCGATAGATGTCGGCCTGGCGGGCGTCGCCGCCTTCCTCGAGGAAGCCGAGATAGCCGACGCTCTCCACCTTGGGATGGTCGCGAAGGAAGGCGCAGACCTTGGCCGCATTCTCGCCGGCGCGGGTCATCCGCAACTCCAGCGTCTCCAGGCTGCGGAGCAGCATCCAGGCGGTGTTGGGATCGGTGATCGTGCCGATCGTGTTGCGCATCATCCGGATCGGATTGATCAGCGCCTTCGAGCCGGTGATGCCGCCGGCGACGAGGTCGCTATGGCCGCCGGCATATTTGGTCAGCGAATAGACCGAGAGATCGGCGCCGTGGCGGAGCGGCTGCTGCCAGAGCGGGCCGAGAAAGGTGTTGTCGATCGCGATCGGCGGCCGCTCGTCCGCCGGGAAGGCGGCGTCGCGGACGCGGGCGACGCCCTGGACGTCGACCAAAGCGTTGGTCGGGTTGGCCGGGCTCTCCAGATAGATGAGCGGGACGCGGCCCATCGCCTTGGCCCGCTCGATCACATCGGCGATCTCCTCCTCGGTGGCGCCGGCCGGGAAATCGAGCCATTTGACGCCGAAGCGGCCGAGGATGCGGCCGATCAGGGTCTCGGTCGCCGCATAGAGCGGACCGGAATGAACGACGACGTCGCCGGGCTGGACGAAGGTCAGCAGCAAGGTCGCGATCGCCGACATGCCGGAGGAGAAGCTCAAGGCGTCCTCGGCATCCTCCCAGAGGCCAAGCCGGTTCTCCAGGATCTCCTGGTTCGGGCCGTTGAACCGCGAATAGACCAGGCCCTCCGCGCCGCCGGGGCGCTTGCCGGTGACGCCTTCGAAGTGGCGCTTGCCGGCCGCCGCATTCTCGAAGACGAAGGTCGAGGTCAGGAAGATCGGCGGCTTCAGCGAACCTTCCGAAAGCGCCGGATCGAAGCCGTGGCCCATCATCAGGGTGGACGGCTTCAGGCGGCGGCCGCCGATTTCGAGGACGTCGGGCTTGGGACGCCGGCGGGGGGTGCCGCCGGTCAGGTCGGATTCGTCAGCCATGTAAATTCTCCTTGCACCCAATGGCTCATCGCTGAGTTGGGACCGAGCCGCTCCTGGAGCCGGCTCACAAGCCGCATGGAGAAAGCGGCCCGAGGGGTGAGGTCAGTTGCCCACGCGCCCTCTAGCCTATTCGGGGCGCGGCGATCCAGAGGGTTCGGGGCTCCTCCATCATTCCCGCGAGTTGTGGGCCCAAACCCCTTCGTCATGCCGGACTTGATCCGGCATCCACCTTCCCTTTTTCGCGCCGGAAGGGGAAGGTGGACCCCGGATCAAGTCCGGGGTGACGAACGAGCATCGCGCCCCGGCGTCAGCCCGGCAGCGCAATCAGCGAGATCTGGCGGCCGTAATCGGGCTCCCCGCGATGGGTGGCGCGGCGGAAGCTGAAGAAGCGGTCCGGGTCGGCATAAGTGTCGAGACCGAGCGCTTCGGCGCGGGTCACGCCGGCGGCCGCCAGGCGGGCGAGGACATAGGCTTCGAGGTCGAACTGGTGGTGACCTTCGCGGCCCGGGCTGAAGAAGCGGTCATTGTCCGGATCGGCCTCGGCGAAGCGGCGCAGGAAGCCGTCGTCCACCTCATAGGATTTGCGCGCGATCACCGGCCCGACCGCGGCGGCGATGCGGCCGCGGTCGGCGCCATGGCGCTCCATCAGCGCGACGGTGCTTTCGATCACCCCGGCGAAGGCGCCGCGCCAGCCGGCATGGGCTGCGCCGACCACGCCGGCTTCGCGATCGGCGAGCAGCACCGGCGTGCAGTCGGCGGTGAGGATGCCGAGGACAAGGCCCGGCCGGTCGGTGACGATCGCGTCGGCCTGGGGGCGGGCGTCGTCGGCCCAGGGTGAATCCGCGTGGAGCGCGGCGGGCGAATGGACCTGATGGACCGTAACCAGGGCCGCACCGGGGGCGATCGC
>JAFAZM010000339.1 GCA_019239785.1 Sphingomonadaceae bacterium | reverse complement strand
TGCGCGGCATCGACCTGAAGGTCGGCGCCGGCGAGATCGTCGCTTTGCTCGGCCCGTCCGGCTCGGGCAAGTCGACCCTGCTGCAGGCGGTGGGGCTGCTCGAAGGCGGCTTCGAAGGCTCGATCCGGATCGAGGGGGCGGAGGCGGCCTCGCTCGACGACCGCGCCCGCACCAGGCTGCGCCGCGACACCCTGGGCTTCGTCTACCAATTCCATCATCTGCTGCCGGACTTCAGCGCGCTCGAGAATGTGGTCGTCCCGCAGCTGATCCATGGCGCGACCCACGAAGCGGCGCGGGAGCGGGCGACGTCCCTGCTCGGCACGCTCGGCCTGTCCGAGCGGCTGACCCATCGGCCGAGCAAGCTCTCCGGCGGCGAGCAGCAGCGCGTCGCCGTCGCCCGCGCGCTCGCCAACCGCCCGGCTTTGGTCCTCGCCGACGAGCCGACCGGCAATCTCGACGAGCATACCGCCGACATCGTCTTCGCCGAATTCCTGAACCTGGTCCGGGGCGAGGGCAGCGCGGCGCTGGTCGCCACCCACAACGAGCGGATCGCGGCGCGGATGGACCGGGTGCTGCGCCTGCACGAGGGCCGGCTCGAATAAGGCAACGAGGGGGACGGGATGAGCGAACCGGAATCGCTGGCCACGGACGAGGATCTCGGCGCCCATATCAGGCGTCACGGCTACGACCGGCTGCTGATGCTGTCCGATGGCATCTTCGCGATCGCGATTACGCTTGCGGCGCTCGAGATCCAGCCCTCGGGCGAGCACGGCTCCTCGGCGCAGCTGTTCCAGGCCCTGATCAGGCCGGTCGTCGCCTATCTGGTCAGTTTCTTCATCATCGGCATCTTCTGGATCCAGCACCGAAACCTGTTCGCGCGGCTGCGGCGGGTGGACACGGTCCTGACCGGCCTCACCCTCCTCTTCCTCTGCCTGGTCGCCCTGCTGCCGGCGGTCGTGCACGGCGTCTATGCGCCCGGCGACGACGAGGCGCCGTTCCGGCTCTACGCCGGGATGATGATCGCCTGCGGCCTCGCCAATGCGGCGATGTGGTTCTACGCGACCCGCCGCGGACCCGGGCTGATGGCGGCCGAGGTGAGCGCCGGCTACCGGCTCTCGCGGGTGATCGCGACGTTCGGCCTGCCGGTCATCTTCACGCCCGCTTTGTTCCTGTCGCTCGAGCAGATGCCGAAGGTGCTGCTGCCGATGGCGGTGCTGCTGGGGATCGTGCGGCGGGTGCTCCTGCCGCGGTGGCTGGGGAAGACGGAATAACCGTCATCCCGGCGGAGGCCGGGATCTCCGGACGAGAAAGTCGGTGGGTTTCCGCCAGACCCCGGCCTCCGCCGGGGTGACGAGAGGCGCATTTCCTGTGGACAAGCGGTTCGCGCGGCTTTCGATTCAGGCCGCGACCGCCCATAAAGCCGCCATGTCCGCGCCTTACGTCCCGCTGCGAATCTTCTCCTCCTACACGATGCTCGAAGGCGCGATCGAGCCGAAGGCGATCGCGAAGCAGGCGAAGCAGCTCGAATTCCCCGCCGTCGCCCTGACCGACCGCAACGGCCTCTACGCGGCCATGCCGTTCACCGAGGCCTGCATCGCCGCCGGCGTGCAGCCGATCATCGGCACCCTGCTCGGCGTGGCGCGCCCGGCCGTCGAGGGACGGGCGGCGGCGATCGATTTCCTGCCGCTCTACGCGCAGGACGAGACCGGCTATGCCAATCTCTGCGCCCTCGTCTCCGAGGCGCATCTCGGCCGGCCGGTCGAGGAGGACGCGCATGTCCCGCTCGACGCGCTGGAGGGGCGGACCGAGGGCCTGATCGCTTTGACCGGGGGTGGGGAGGGGACGCTCGCCCGCTTGATCGCCGAGGGCCAGGAGGCTGACGCCGTCGCCGACCGGCTCGAAGCCCTGTTCCCGGGCCGGCTCTATGTCGAGCTCAGCCGCCGCGGCGATCCGGTGGAGCAGGCGGCCGAAGCCGGCCTCATCGAGCTCGCTTATGCGCGGGGCCTGCCGCTGGTCGCGACCAATCCGGCCGCCTATGTCGATCCGGCCTTCCATCGCGCGCATGACGCGATGCTCTGCATCGCCCAGTCGAGCCAGATCGACCGGGACGACCGGGTCCGCTCGTCGACCGAGATCTGGATGAAGCCGGCGGCGGAGATGCGGACCCTGTTCGCCGACCTGCCCGAGGCGATCGAGAACACGTCGGTGATCGCGCGGCGCTGCGGCGTCGGCGCGCCGCGGCGCAAGCCGATCCTGCCGAGCATCGCCGGCGACACCGACGCCGAGGCCGAGCAACTCCGCCGCGACGCCCGGGAAGGCCTCGAGGCGCGGCTCGCCGCCTACGACGATCTCGCCGAGGCCGAGCGCCAAGCCTATTTCGACCGGCTCGAGTTCGAAACGGGCATCATCATCAACATGGGCTTCGCCGCCTACTTCCTGATCGTCGCCGACTTCATCAAATGGGCGAAGGAGCACGGCATTCCGGTCGGCCCGGGCCGCGGCTCCGGCGCCGGCTCGGTGGTCGCCTGGGCGCTCACCATCACCGATCTCGATCCGCTGAAGCTCGGCCTGATCTTCGAGCGCTTCCTCAATCCCGAACGCGTCTCGATGCCGGACTTCGACGTCGACTTCTGCGAAACGCGGCGGGGCGAGGTGATCCGCTACGTCCAGGAGCGCTACGGCGCCGACAAGGTCGCGCAGATCATCACCTTCGGAAAATTGAAGGCGCGCGCGGTGCTGAAGGACACCGGCCGCGTGCTGCAGATGCCCTACGGCCAGGTCGACCGGCTGGCCAAATTGATCCCCAACCATCCGACCGATCCCTGGACGCTGGAGCGGGCGCTGAACGGGGTCAGCGAGCTTGCCGAGGAATATCGCAGCGACGCGCAGGTGCGCCGCCTGTTCGACCTGGCGATGAAGCTGGAGGGCCTGCCGCGCCACGCCTCGACCCACGCCGCCGGCGTGGTGATCGGCGACCGGCGGCTCGACGCCTTGGTCCCGCTCTACCGCGATCCGCGCTCGGACATGCCGGTCACCCAGTTCGACATGAAATATGTCGAGGCGGCCGGGCTGGTGAAGTTCGACTTCCTCGGCCTCAAGACGCTTTCTGTGCTGCGCAAGGCGGTCGACCTGCTCACGAAGCGGGAGATCCATGTCGATCTGGACCGGCTGATGCCGTGGGACGATCCCGACGTCTATGCCCTGCTCCAGCGCGCCGACACGGTCGGGGTGTTCCAGCTGGAATCGGAGGGGATGCGGCGGACGCTGGCGGCGGTGAAGCCGACCAGCTTCGGCGACATCATCGCGCTGGTCTCGCTCTACCGGCCGGGGCCGATGGACAATATCCCAGCCTTCGGCGACCGCAAGAACGGCCGCGCGCCGATCGAATATCCGCATCCCTTGCTCGAGGAGGTGCTGAAGGAGACCTACGGCATCTTCGTCTACCAGGAGCAGGTGATGGAGGCGGCGAAGGTGCTCGCCGGCTTCAGCCTCGGCGAGGCCGATTTGCTGCGCCGCGCGATGGGCAAGAAGATCAAAGCGGAGATGGATGCGCAGCGCGCCGGCTTCGTCGCCGGCTGCGCGAAGGTGAACCAGATCCCCAAGGCCAAAGCGAACGAATTGTTCGACCTGATCGACAAGTTCGCCGGCTACGGCTTCAACAAGAGCCACGCCGCCGGCTACGCGTTGATCGCCTATCAGACCGCCTGGCTGAAGGCGCACCATCCGGTCGAATTCTACGCGGCCTCGATGTGCTTCGACATGCACCAGACCGACAAGCTCGCCATCTTCGTCGACGACATGCGGCGGATGGGGCTGGAGTGCCTGCCGCCGTCGATCAACGAGAGCGAGGCGGAATTCTCGGTGGAGGAGCTCCCCTCCCCTTCAGGGGAGGGGCAGGGGGTGGGGGATGTCAGCCGGTCGGACGCAATCATTACAACTCCCACCCCAACCCCTCCCCTGAAGGGGAGGGGCTTCGCCGTCCGCTATGCGCTCGGCGCGCTGAAGGGCGTGGGCGAGAAGGCGATGGAGCAGCTCGTCGTCGAGCGCCAGGCCGGGCCCTTCCAGAGCCTCGACGATTTCGCGGCGCGGATCGATCCGCGCCTGTTGAACCGCCGCCAGATCGAGAGCCTCGCGGGCGGCGGCGCCTTCGACGAGCTTGCCGAGCGCTGGGCGGTGTTCGCCGCAGCCGAGACCATCCTTTCCGCCGCCTCCAGCGCGGCCGACGCGCGGACCACCGGCCAGGGCGGGCTGTTCGGCGACGGGCCGGCCAATGTCGTGCCGATCCGCATGCCCTCGGCCGAGAATTGGTCGCTCGCCCAGCGGATGGCGGCGGAGAAGGAGAGCTTCGGCTTCTATTTCTCGGCGCACCCGGTCGACAATTACCGCCATCTCGCCGCCGCCCATGGCGCCAAGCGCTTCGCCGACCTCGCCGCTTTGCCGATGCCGGCGGACGGCGGCCGCACCGGCGCGACCATGGCGGGGCTGGTCGAGGATACGCGCTGGCGCACCTCCGCCAAGGGCAGGCGGTACATGATGGCGACGCTGTCCGACGCCTCGGGCCAGTTCGAGGCGACGATCTTCGACGACCATGTCGCCGAGCAGGTCGCAGGCTTCGCCAAGGCCGGCGCCTGCGCCCTGATGGGGGTCGAGCTCGACCGCCGGCCCGGCGAGGAGACGCCAAGGGTGACGATCCGCTCGCTGACCTCGTTCGACAGCCTCTCCAAGCGCACCCGGTTGCAGATCGCGCTTGAGGTGGAGGACGAGGCCGCGGTGCGGGCTTTGGCCTCGGCCGTCGCCGGCGATCGCGGCGGCAACGGCCAGATCCTGCTCAGCGCCGATTTCGGCAAGGGCGTGGCGGAGCTGGTGGTCGGCCGGGACTTCGTCGTCGACGCCGAGCTTGCCGCGCGGCTGGAGCGGGTGCCCGGGGTGCGCAGCGTGCAGCTCTCGGTGGCCGAGCAGCAGCGGCTGGCGCTGGTGTCCTGACCTTTTTTCCTTCCCTGTGAGCGAAACTCATGGGGAGGGGGACCGCACGAAGTGCGGTGGAGGGGCAATCCGGCGCTGCTCGCCCCTCCACCATGCTTCGCATGGTCCCCCTCCCCATCGCCTGGGGCGACAGGGAGGATAGGGTTGAATTTACCTCTCGACATCCGCGCTCCGCTCCCTCAGCTTCTCCAGGCAAGCGCTTGGGGAGAGGCGGATGTTTGGCGGGATGCAGGATTTCGAGCTGCGGGTGCCGCGGCTCATCGATCATGCCGAGCGCGAGCATGGCGGCCGCGAGCTGGTCACCGCCTGGGCGGACGGGACGATCGGCCGCACCAACTGGGCGGGCATCGCCCGCGATGCGCGCAAGCTCGCCCAAGCGCTCGAGAAGATGGGGGTGAAGAAGGGCGACCGCGTCGCCACCCTGGCGATGAACCACCATCATCACGTCGTCGCCTTCTACGGCGCGATCGGCATGGGCGGGGTGATCCACACGATCAACCCGCGGCTGTTCGACGAGCAGCTTGTCTACATCGCCAACCATGCCGAGGATCAGGTGCTGTTCTACGACAAGGCCTTCCAGCCGATCGTCGACCGGCTGAAGCCGCACTGGACCACGATCAGACATTATGTCTGCTTCGACGACGGCGCGTTCGAAGCATTGCTGGACGGCGAGGACGGCGACTATCGCTGGGTCGAGGGGCCGGAGCGCGAGCCCTGCATGCTCTGCTACACCTCGGGAACGACCGGCAATCCCAAGGGCGTGCTCTACGAGCATCGCTCCTCGATCATCCACGCCATGGCGCTGATCGCGCCCTCCTGCTTCGACCTGGCGCCGACCACGGTGGCGCTGCCGATCGTGCCGATGTTTCACGCCGCCGCCTGGGCGATGCCCTTCGCCGGGGCGATGGCCGGGGTGAAGCTGATCTATGCCCAGGTCAACGATCCGGTCCTGCTCTGCCGGCTGATGAACGATGAGAAGGTCACCCATTCGGCCGGCGTGCCGACCGTCTGGCTCTCGATGTTCCAGCATATGGATGCCACCGGCATCGCGCCGAAATATCTGAAGACGATCACGATCGGCGGCTCCGCGGCGCCGCGGGCGATGATCGAGCGGCTGATGAAGATGGGGATCAGGGTCGGCCACGCCTGGGGAATGACCGAGACCTCTCCGATCGGGACGATCGGGGCGCCGCCGGCGCGCTGGGACGAGATGAGCTTCGAGGAGAAGGTCGACCTGGTCTGCAAGCAGGGCCGGGTGCCGTTCGGCGTCGAATTGCGCGTCGTCGACGACGAGGGCCGCCCGCAGCCGCGCGACGGCGCCAGCTCCGGCCAGCTCCAGGTCCGCGGGCCCTGGGTGATCCGCCAATATTTCAAGGACGAGCGCGGCGATTGCATCGACGACGATTGCTGGTTCGACACCGGCGACGTCGCCGTCCTCCATCCCTGCGGCACCTTGCAGATCACCGACCGCGCCAAGGACGTGATCAAGTCGGGCGGCGAATGGATCAGCTCGGTCGAGCTGGAGAATGCGGCGGTCGGCTGCCCCGGGGTGGCCGAAGCCGCGGCGATCGGGGTGCGGCATCCGAAATGGGACGAACGGCCGCTGCTGCTCGTCGTCCGCAAGGAAGGCGCGTCGCTGGGCGAGGCGGTGGTCCGCGCCCATCTCGCCAACCATGTCGCGAAATGGTGGCTGCCGGACGAGATATTGTTCGTCGACTCGCTGCCGCACACCGCCACCGGCAAGCTGCTGAAGACCGCGCTTCGTGAGCAATATCGGGATCATGTGCTGGCGAGCGTCGCCGCGGAGGCGCAAGCGGCAGGGGCGCAGGTCTAGGCGACCTGAACTTTACCCCTCTCCCGTTTCGGGGAGAGGGAGGGGCCCGCTCGCGAAGCGCGTGGGAGGGTGAGGGCAGGGCGAGCGACATGGTTTCAAGCGACCGCCCGAACACCGCCGTTGCCCTCACCCTGCCGGCCCGCGGCCGGCTGTCCCTCTCCCCGGAACGGGAGAGGGAGAGGGTGTTCGCCTGACGATTAATTTACCTCTCTTCGCTATCGGGCGGCGATGACCTCGATGGGGCGGATCAGCGAGACGGCCGAGCGCCGCGCCGCCGCGCGCGTGCCGCTCGGTTTCGTGCCCGCCGCCCCCGATTTGCAAGTGGCGATCCGCCCGGCCGCGGAGCGGGCGGATGCGCTCGCCGGGGAGTGGACGGCGCTGGCCGCTTCGGCCTCGGAGCCGAACGTCTTCGCCGAACATTGGTTCGTCGCCGCGGCCTTGCGGACCCTGCCCGAGAGGCAGAAGGTCCAATTGCTCGAAGTGCGGCGGGGCGGCCGGCTGATCGGCCTGTTCCTGTTCGAGATCGACCGCTTCTATGCGCGGCTGCCGGTCGCGGTCGTGCGCAACTGGTGCCACGACCAGGCCTTTCTCGGCACGCCCCTGGTCGCGGCGGGCGAGGAGCGCGCCTTCTGGGACGCCGCGATCGACGCGCTGAACGCGGCCGATCTGCCCGCCAACCTCATTCACCTCTGGCGGATGGCGGAGGGCGGCCCGGTCGCGCAAGCCTTCGGCGGCGCTATCGTCCATCGCCGGATCCGCGCCTTCCTCGAGAGCGAGCTTTCGCCTGCCGCTTATTACGAGCGGGCGGTGCGGGGAAAGAAGCGCAAGGAGCTGCGCCGCCAGCGCAACCGTCTCGGCGATCTCGGCCGGGTCGAAGCGCGAATCCTCGCCGACCGGGCCGAGCTCGACGCCTGGTGCGATGCCTATCTCGCGCTGGAGAAGGCCGGCTGGAAGGGGAGGGAGGGGACCGCGCTCGCCTGCGCCCCCGAGAGCGAAGCCTTCTTCCGCGAGACGCTCGCCGGCGCCTGGGATGTCGGCCGGCTCCAGTTCCGCCGGCTCGACCTGGACGGGCGGCCGGTGGCGATGCTGGTCAACTTCCTCTGCCCGCCGGGCAGCTTCTCGTTCAAGACCGCGTTCGACGAGGATTTCTATCCCTACTCGCCGGGGGTGCTCCTCCAGATCGAGAATCTCGACATTCTCGACCGCCCGGACATCGACTGGATGGACAGCTGCGCGGTGCAGGACCATCCGATGATCGACTCCCTGTGGACCGAGCGCCGCTCGATCGTGCGCTGCACCTTGCCGCTGAAGGGCTGGAAAAGGCGGGCGGTCTGGGCCGCCTGCCGCGCGCTGGAGCTCGCTTCGGCACGGCTGCGGCGGGGGACGGACGTATGACCCCCGAGCTGCTGATCGTCGTCGACACCGAGGAGGAGTTCGACTGGACCCGGCCCTTCTCGCGCGACAACGTCGCCACCCGCACGATCCCCGCCCAGGCGCGCGCGCACGAGATCTACGATCGGCTAGGCGTGGTGCCGACCTATGTCGTCGACTATCCGGTCGCGACCGACCCCGCGGCAGTGGGCTTCCTCAAGGGGCTGCGCGATGCCGGCAAGGCGGAGATCGGCGCCCATCTCCACCCCTGGGTGACGCCGCCGCATGCCGAAGAGGTGACCACCCACAACTCCTACCATTGTAACCTGCCGCCGGCGCTGGAGCGCGCCAAGCTCGCCGCGCTCACCGAAAGGATCGCGACGAGCTTCGGCGCGCGGCCGACCGCCTTCAAGGCCG
>JAFAZM010000200.1 GCA_019239785.1 Sphingomonadaceae bacterium | reverse complement strand
GGCCCGCTCGCGCGCATCCTCGACTATAGCGAGGAGCCTTTGGTCTCGATCGACTATAACCACAATCCGGCCAGTTCGACCGTCGACAGCCTCGAGACCGCGGTGCTGGAGGGCAAGCTCGTCCGCGTGCTCGCCTGGTACGACAATGAATGGGGCTTCTCCAACCGGATGGTCGATACCGCGGCCGCGATGGCGAGGCTGATCTGACGTCATGACGTCCTTCGATACGCCGCTTCGACAGGCTCAGCGGCTACTCAGGATGAGCGGAAGCATTAGTCGCTCATCCTGAGTAGGGACTGAGCTTGGCGAGGGCCCGTAGAAGGACCCGAGAGGAATCGGATGACCAGCTTCAAGACCCTCGACGATATCGGCGACGTCCGCGGCAAGCGCGTCCTCGTCCGCGTCGACCTCAACGTGCCGATGAAGGACGACGTCGTCACCGACGACACCCGCCTGCGCGCCACGGTGCCGACCGTCGCCGAGCTGGCCGACAAGGGCGCGATCGTCCTGCTCCTCTCCCATTTCGGCCGGCCGAAGGGGGAGCGCCGGGCGGACATGTCGCTGGCGCGGCTCACCGACGCTTATGCCCATGTCCTCGGCCGGCCGGTCCTGTTCGTCGCCGACTGGGACAAGGCCGAGGTCGTCGAGCTTGCGCCGGGCGAGGCGGCCGTCCTCGAGAACACCCGCTTCGATCCCGGCGAGGAGAAGAACGACCCCGCTTTCGCCCGCAGGCTCGCCTCGCTAGGCGACCTCTATGTCGACGACGCCTTCTCCGCCGCCCACCGCGCCCATGCCTCGACGGAAGGGATCGCCCATCTGCTGCCGGCTTATGCCGGCCGCGCCATGGAGGCGGAGCTGAAGGCGCTGGAAGCCGCGCTCGGCAACCCCGAGCGGCCGGTCGCGGCGGTGGTCGGCGGCGCCAAGGTCTCGACCAAGCTCGACGTGCTGAAGCATCTGGTCGGCAAGGTCGATCACCTGATCATCGGCGGCGGCATGGCCAACACCTTCCTTGCCGCGCGGGGCGTGAACGTGGGCAAGAGCCTCGCCGAGCACGACCTCGCCGGAACCGCCGAGGAGATCCTCGTCGCGGCGGAGCGGGCGAGCTGCATTGTGCACCTGCCCTATGACGTCGTCGTCGCGAAAGAGTTCGCGCCCAATCCGCCGAGCCTACGCACCTGCAACGTCCACGAGGTCGCCGCGGACGAGATGATCCTCGATCTCGGCCCGGCCGCGGTCGAGGCGCTTGCCGACGTGCTGAAGACCTGCCGCACCCTGGTCTGGAACGGCCCGCTCGGCGCGTTCGAGACGCCGCCCTTCGACGCTGCCACCGTCGCCTTGGCCCGCACCGCCGCCGCGCTGACCCAGGAGGGCAGCCTGGTCTCGGTCGCCGGCGGCGGCGACACCGTCGCCGCGCTGAACCAGGCCGGCGTCGCCGACGACTTCACCTTCGTCTCCACCGCCGGCGGCGCCTTCCTCGAATGGATGGAAGGCAAAAAGCTGCCCGGGGTCGAAGCGCTGATGCAATGAACATCCGCCTGGCGGCCGATGCCGACCGCATGGAGATCGCGCGCCTGCACACGGAAAGCTGGCGCGACGCCTATCGCGCCATCCTGCCCGCCGCGCTGCTCGACGAGACGCTCGCGCCGATCATGGCCGAGCGCTGGGCCGATCAGCCGATCGGTCCCTCGGACGCGGTGCTGGTCGCGGAGGAGGGCGGCGCCCTCTCGGGCTTCGCCGCGAGCTGGGACGGCGATCCGGTCTATATCGACAATCTCCACGTCGCGGCGGCGGCGCGGTCGCGCGGGATCGGCCGCCGCCTGCTCGCCGGGACGGCCCGCCATTTCCTGGCGATCGGGCGCAGGAAGGCGCTGCTCCACGTCGTCGCCAGCAACAGCCGCGCCCGGGCCCTCTATCTGGCGCTCGGCGGCCGTCCCGACGGCATCGAGGACAAGAATCTCTACGGCACCGTGGTGCCCAACGAGCGGATCGAATGGGACGATCTCGGGCTGCTGCTGGAGCGCGCGACCGCTTGAGTCGTCAGGGTGCCGGCTCGTTCAGCAAGGGCACCAGGATCCGGTTCAGCGCGTCGAGATTGAAGGCGCCCGCGGCGGCGTAGCGGATGCGCCCGGCGCGATCGATCACGAAGTTGGTCGGCACCGCGCCGTTGATCGGCGCGTACGGCCCGCGGAGGGTCCTGACCGCGCCGATCCTCATCGCCGCGAACACGTGCTGCAGCCGGTAGAGCGGCACCGAATCCTCGGTCGTTGCCGCGAATATTCTGATGCCGTGGCTTTGCACGACCCGGTAATAGCCGTCGAGCAGGGGAAGCTCGGTCCGGCACGGCACGCACCAGGTCGCCCAGAAATTGAGCAACACGACCTGGCCGCGCAGCTCCGAGAGGCGGACGTGCGTGCCGTCGACAAGGGTGAGCTGGAAATCCGGCGCCTGCTCCCCGACCTGCGGATCCCTCGCCAGCGTCGGCGCCGCGGCCGCGCAGAGCAGCAGCACGGCGAGAAACGCGCGTCGAAGCCGGTTCGCCATGTCGTCTAACCCCCTGAGCCCCTTTGGAAAAGGGTTGCCGGTAAGGGCGTTGGAGTCAAGCAAGTCGGGGACGCGCCCGAAAAACTCCCTCGAGGCCCCTAAGCCTGCTTCTTCCGGCCTGCCTTGGCCGCCAGATTGGCTTCCACCGCCGCTTTCACCAGCGCCTTGAACGCCGCTTCGTCGATCTTCTCGCCTTCCCGGAAGTCGATCGCGCGGCGGACATTGCCTTCGAGGCTGGAGTTGAACAGGCCCGTGGGATCCTCGAGCGACGCGCCTTTGGCGAAGGTCGCCTTCACCACCGCCTTGTAGGTCTCGCCGGTGCAGATGATGCCTTCATGCTCCCAGGTCGGCACGCCGCGCCATTTCCAATCCTCGGTCACCTCGGGATCGGCCTCGTGGATCAGCGCCCGGAGCCGCGCCAGCGTCTCGCCGCGCCAGTCGCCGAGCTCCGCGATTCGGCCGTCGATCTTCGCCGGCGCCGAGCTTTCCTCTTTCCGGTCCTTGCCGCTCATCTTCCCGCCCCGCCGTCCTTGCGTCATGCTGCGCGGATTGCCCCTTCCGTTCCGGCCCCGCAAGAGCCTCACCCGCCTTTCCCGGCGTGGCAGGAGCATTTCATCCCGTGCCGGCCATTGCCGGATGCGGGTCCGGACCCTAGGGCATCCCCGACATTCGCGGAGAAAGCATCCCATGAGCATGACGCCGGCCGTCAAGGCCATCCTCGACAAATATGAATCCGACAATCCGGGCGTGAAGGCCAATCTCGCCCGCATCCTGATGCAGGGCCGGCTCGGCGGCACCGGCAAGATGATCATCCTGCCGGTCGACCAGGGCTTCGAGCACGGCCCCGGGCGCAGCTTCGCGATCAACCCGGCGGCCTACGATCCGCATTACCATTATCAGCTCGCGGTCGACGCCGGCCTCAACGCCTATGCGGCGCCACTCGGCGCGCTCGAAGCCGGCGCCGACACCTTCGCCGGCCAGATCCCGACCATCCTCAAGATCAACTCCTCTTATTCCTGGTCGACGACCAAGGACCAGGCGGTCACCGGCGGCGTCGATGACGCGCTGCGGCTCGGCTGCTCGGCGATCGGCTTCACCACCTATCCGGGCTCCGAGGACAATCTGGAGCTGATCGAGGAGATTCGCGAGCTTTCCGCCGAGGCCAAGTCGGTCGGCATCGCCACCGTGATCTGGGCCTATCCCCGCGGCGGCAACGTCTCCAAGGACGGCGAGCTCGCCCTCGACGTCACCGCCTACGGCGCGCACATGGCGGCCCTGCTCGGCGCCCACATCATCAAGGTGAAGCTGCCGTCGGCCCATATCGAGCAGCCCGATGCGCAGAAGGCCTATGGCGATCACGACTGGTCGAGCCAGGCCGAGCGGGTCCGCCATGTCGTGCAATGCTGCTTCAACGGCCGCCGCATGGTGGTCTTTTCGGGCGGCGCTGCAAAGGGCGCCGACGCCGTCTTCCAGGACGCGCGCGATATCCGCGACGGCGGCGGCAACGGCTCGATCATCGGCCGCAACGCCTTCCAGCGCCCCCGGGACGAGGCACTGGCGATGTTCGACAAGATGGTCCGCATCTATCAGGGCGAGGAATGAGCGAGGCCGGCGCGGCCGGGCCGGCCGCGCCA
>JAFAZM010000005.1 GCA_019239785.1 Sphingomonadaceae bacterium | reverse complement strand
ATGGCGCGGCTTGCGACCGAGGCGGGCTTCACCGGCGTGCGCAAGATCCCCACCGGCGGCGTGCCGGCGGTGTTCGGCGTGCTCGACGCCGGCGCGCGGCGGACGGTCGGCATCTATTTCATGTACGACGTGAAGCAGTTCGATCCGGCCGAATGGGCCTCGCCGCCGCTCGAGGGGCGGATCTTCGACCATGAGCTCGGCCGCGCGATCCGCGGCCGCGGCGCGGTCAACCAGAAGGGGCCGGAGGGCGCCTTCCTCGCCGCGCTCCATGCGTTCAAGGCCGCGAACAAGCGCCTGCCGGTCAACCTCGTCCTGCTCGCGGAAGGCGAGGAGGAGATCGGCTCGCCCCATTTTCACAACGTCTTCCAGGACGCCGAGGTGCTCGCGGCGATGCGGCGCGCGAGCGGCGTGATCATCCCCTCCGCGTCGCAGAATTCGGACGGCTCGGTGACCATCAACCTCGGCGCCAAGGGCATTATCGAGTGCGAATTGATCTCGTCGGGCGAGCGCTGGGGCAGGGGCCCGCTGCACGACGTCCATTCCAGCCTGAAGGCGCAGGTCGACAGCCCGGTCTGGCATCTGGTCGAGGCGCTTTCGACGCTCGTCGCCGAGCATGGCAACCGGCCGGCGATCGAGGGATGGTTCGAGCATGTCCGGCCGCTCACTGAGCGCGAGCGCGCCTTGATCGCCGAATCCGCGCGCAACCGCAGCGAGGCCGAGACGCAGCGCGCGCTCGGCGTCCATCACTGGATCGACGACCTGCCCTGGCGCGAATCGCTGGAGCGCCTCGCCTCCCAGCCGACGGTGAACATCGAGGGCCTGGTCGCCGGCTATACCGGCCCCGGCGGCAAGACCGTGCTGCCGGCGCGCGCGGTCGCCAAGCTCGACCTGCGGCTGGTCCCCAACATGACCGTCGCGGACGCGCTGCCCAAGCTGCGCGCCCACCTCGCCGCCCGCGGCTATCCCGACATCGAGGTCAACATGTCCGGCGGCTACGACCCGACCGAGACCGCCGAGGACGCGCCGGTGATCCGCGCCCAGCAGGCGGTGCTGACCCGGTCGAACGTCCGCTATTCGCTCTACCCCCGCAGCGCCGGCTCCTGGCCCGGCTACGTCTTCACCGGCGAGCCCTTGCGCGTCGGCGCCGGCCAGTTCGGCCTCGGCTACGGCACCGGCGCGCACGCGCCGGACGAGTTCTTCGTCATCGAGAGCCGGAACGGGCGGGTCGCCGGGCTCAGGGAGGCGGCGATGGGCTATGTCGACTTCCTCTACGAGATGGCGACGATCAGGTGAGACCCTTTCACCCCTCCCCTTCAGGGGAGGGGCCGGGGGTGGGGGAGGTTTTTCTAGCGCTGCAGCATCGACAAGCCCCACCCCAACCCCTCCCCTCAAGGGGAGGGGCTAGGCGCGCGCCGCTGCTTCCACCGCCCGCGCGAAGGCGGTGGGCGCATCGGGATGATGCTCCAGATACAAATCCGGCTCGACCAGTTCGATCTCCATCAGCACCGGCGCGCCGTCCGGCATGCGGACCAGGTCGACGCGGGCGTAGAGCAGGTCGGCGTCCGCGGCGCGCAATGCAGCCGCGGCCGCGGCGAATTCGTCCGGTGCGGGATCGTGCGGGGTGATGATGCCGTGGAACTCGGGCTGGACGCGGAAGTCGCCCGGCTGCGGCCGCTTGCGGATCGCGTGGCTGAAGGCGCCGCCGAGATAGATGAGCGACAGCTCGCCGCCCGCCTCGATGTCGGGCAGGAAGGGCTGGATCATCGCCGCGCCCTCGGGGCCCCCGGACGGCGAGGCGCCGGGCGACCAGCGGATGGTGCGGAAGGCGCTCGCCGAGACGCGGGGCTTGGCGATCAGCTGCGCGGTGCCGAAGCGGGCCGCGGCCTCGTGCAGCGCCGCCTCGTCGAGCCGGTCCACGAACATCGTCGGCACCACCGGCGCGCCGGCGTCGGCGAGGCGGCCGAGATAGGATTTGTCGGCGTTCCAGAGCAGGACCTCGGGCGGGTTCATCAGCCTGACGCCCTGGTCCCGCCAGCGCGTCACCTGGCCGCGCCAGTCGCCCTCGCCATGATAGCCCCAGGCGAGCAGGGCCAGGACGAGGTCGAAGCCGGTGAGGTCGCCCGCCTCGGTCCAGGTCCGGCTCGCCACCTCCATCCCGGCCGCCGCGAGCGGCGCCAGAAGCCGCGCCAGCACCGGCGGCCAGCGCGAGCCGCCGAGGATGCCGGACGGGTCCGGAGTCAGGATCGCGATGCGGGGAGCGCGCATTTCAGGAACTCAGTTTAAAAACCCTCTCCCCGGCGGGGAGAGGGCAGGGTGAGGGGGCTCGGCGGTCCGAGATAACTCTCCCACGCCCGACACCCCCTCCCTTGAGCAGGTTCGGGTCGCCCCGCGACCCGAAGCCATGTCCGGGGGACATGGCGACCTGCTCAACCCCCTCAAGGGGGGGCTTTGGTCGATGCGGGGCTTCTTACTCGTTGGGCAGGAAGTCCGGCACGGAGAGGTAGCGCTCGCCGGTGTCGTAGTTGAAGCCGAGGATGCGCACCCCGGCCGGCAGCTCGCGCAATTTCTGGCGGATCGCGGTCAGGCAGGCGCCCGAGCTGATCCCGACCAATATGCCCTCCTCGCGCGCGGCGCGGCGGGCCATTTCCTTGGCATCGTCGGCCTCGACGGTGATCACGCCGTCGATCGCGTCGGTGTGAAGATTGCTCGGAACGAAGCCGGCGCCGATGCCCTGGATCGGGTGCGGGCCGGGCTGGCCGCCGGAGATGACCGGCGACAGGGTCGGCTCGACCGCGAACACCTTGAGCTCCGGCCATGCCTTCTTCAGCACCTCGGCGCAGGCGGTAATGTGGCCGCCGGTGCCGACGCCGGTGATGACGACGTCGATCGGGCTGTCGCGGAAGTCGTTCAAGATCTCCTGCGCGGTGGTCCGGGCATGCACCTCGACATTGGCGGGATTGTCGAACTGCTGCGGCATCCAGCTGCCGGGCGTCTGCTCGATCAGCTCCTGCGCGCGGGCGATCGCGCCCTTCATCCCCTTCTCCTTGGGAGTCAGATCGAAGGTCGCGCCGTAGGCGAGCATCAGCCGGCGCCGCTCCAGGCTCATGCTCTCCGGCATGACCAAGACCAGCTTATAGCCCTTGACCGCGGCGACCATGGCGAGGCCGATGCCGGTATTGCCCGAGGTCGGCTCGACGATCGTGCCGCCGGGCTGCAACTTGCCGGTCCGCTCGGCATCCTCGATCATCGCCAGCGCGATGCGGTCCTTGATCGAGCCGCCGGGATTGGCGCGCTCGGACTTGATCCAGACCTCGGCGTCGCCGAACAGGCGGTTCATCCGGATATGCGGCGTGTTGCCGATCGTCTCGAGGATGTTGGAGGCTTTCATGGCTTCGCTCCTGCTATCGCGCCGCAGCGCGCGGGGTTAGGTTGCTTGGATGTCGCGGACTTATCTCGCCCTTCCGGACGCGTTCGACGATGCGGAATGCGACCGGATCATCGCTCTGGCGGACGCGGTGCCCGGCGAGCCGGGGCCGCTTTATACCGGCGCCGGCCGCCGGGTGGATCGGGCGCTCAGGGATGTATGCTCCAGCCTGGTCGATCGCGAGACCGCGCCCTGGCTGTTCGCGCGGCTCGACGCCCTCTTCGGGGCCGGCGCGGAGGCGTTCGGGCTTGCGGTCGGGCCGCTGAGCGAGCCGGTCCAGGTCCTGCGCTACGACGAAGGCGGCCATTTCCAGGTCTGGCACAGCGATGCCGGCGGCGACACCGGCGAGAGGCGGCTGATCTCGATGTCGGTCGAGCTCTCCGCCGCCTCCGCTTACGAGGGCGGCGCGCTGGAGGTGATCCCGGACCTCGCCGGCCGGCCGCGGACCCTGGGCCGCGGCGGCGTCCATCTCTTTCCGTCGCGCGCGCTGCACCGGGTGGTGCCGGTGACGCGCGGCACGCGCTGGGCCCTGGTCGCCTGGACCGGCATGACGCAGGGCTGAGCCCGTCACGCCACCGCCTCCGACGCCGCCGCCGGCGCGTCGAAAGTGCGGGCGCGGCGCAGCTCCGGGAACCACCAGGACCAGAGGAAGGTGACCGCGATCGCGCCGACGCCGCCGGCGACGACCGCCGGGATCGGGCCGATGAGCGCGGCGAGGAAGCCGCTTTCCGCCTCGCCCAATTCGTTCGAGGCGGAGATGAACAGGGAGGAGACCGCGCCGACCCGGCCCCTCTTGTCGTCCGGCGTGTAGAGCTGGATCAGCGACTGGCGGACATAGACGGAGAACATGTCGGCGGCGCCGAGCAGAGCCAGGCAGAGCAGGGAGAGCGGCATCGCCCGCGACAGGCCGAAGCCGATCGTCGCCGCTCCGAACACGCCGACTGCGCCGAGCATCTTGACGCCCACGTCATGCTTCAGCGGGCGGAAGGAGAAGAAGATCGCAACCAAGGTGGCGCCGAGCGCCGGCGCGGCGCGCAGATGGCCGAGCCCGGTCGCCCCGACCTGCAGGATGTCGCGCGCGAACACCGGCAGCATCGCCGTCGCCCCGCCGAGCAGCACCGCGAACAGGTCGAGCGAGATCGCGCCCAGCACCAACTTGTTCTGCCGCACGTAGCGCAGCCCGTCGACCATCTGGTGCCAGGGATGGCGCGAGCCCTCGATCGGGGTGCGCGGCTTCGGCCCGATCATGAACATGCAGAAGATCGAGATCGCGAACAGCCCGCCCGCCACCGCATAAGGCATGTGCGGCGCAAGCGCGTAGAGATAGCCGCCGATCGCCGGGCCGGCGACCGCGCCGACCTGCCAGGAGATCGAGCTCATCGCGATCGCCCGCGGCAAAATATCGCGCGGCACCAGATTGGGGGAGAGCGCCTGCAGCGCCGGCATCGCGAAGGCGCGGGCGACGCCGAGCAGAGCGGCGACCGCGAACAAGGAGAGCAGGCTGGTGCGGCCGGTGTAGGCGAGGAGGGCGAGGGTGGCGGCGCAGGCGAATTCCAGCGCGATCGTCGCGCGGGCGATGATTCTCCGGTCGAGCCGGTCCGCGGTCCAGCCGGTGACCAGGGTCAAGGCGAACAAGGGGACGAACTGGACTACGCCGATCATGCCGAGCTGGAAGCTCGCCTCCTTGAGGCTCATCGTCGCCCGGGCGAGGTCGTAGACCTGCCAGCCGATCACGATCACCATGATCATCTGGGCGATCGTCGCGGCGAGCCGCGCCACCCAGTAGAAGCGGAAGTCGGCGATCTGGAAGGGCGAGGTGGGCGCGGCCATCAGGCGACGCGATTAGGCCGGTGCGCCGGAGGCTTCAACCGCAGGTGTGGAGGAAAGCCGCTATCCCAGTTTAGCGGCGGCGTCCGCGCAAGCTTCTTCCAATCCTTGCTTGCGCCTTGGAAGAGTCTTGCGCTGGCCTCGAAACGAAATTGGGTGCAGTAAGCGCGCGGGGTGGGCGGATTCGCAGCTTTTGCGGAGGCTCTATGACGCGTCGCTTCGTCCCTTTCCTGATCGCCACCTCGCTCGCGCTCGGCGCCGCCGCCGCTTCGGACGCGCAACGGCCGCGCCGCGCCGCCGAGGCCTGGCCGGCCTTCATGCAGCATTATATCGACCAGGATTTCCGGGCCAATCCGCCCTTCGCCGTGCAGCAGGGCCGGCACGAATATGACGGCCGGCTCCCCGACTGGAGCGAAACCGGGCTGCGCAACGAGATCGGCCGGCTGCACAGCCTGCTCAACCTGGCCCAGGCTTACGATCCCCGCCGCCTGACCCGCGAGCAGAGGTTCGAGCGCGACTATCTGATCGCCCGCACCCGCGGCGCCCTGTTCTGGCTGGAGACGGCCGACCAGCCGCACACCAACCCGGCTTATTATATGAACAACGGGCTCGATCCGTCGGTCTACGTGACCCGGCCCTATGCGCCGGCGGCGACGCGGCTCAGGGCTTTCATCGCCTATCTGCGCGAAGTCCCCCGCGCGGTGCGGCAGATCCGCGCCAATCTGCGCACGCCGCTGCCGGTCAGCTTCATCGACTACGGCAAGTCGGCCTTCCAGGGCTTCGCCGATTATTATCCCGCCGACGGCACCGCCGCCTTCGCCGAGGTCCACGACGCCGCGCTGCAGGCGCAGCTGCGCGACGCAGCCCGTGACGCCTCCCAGGCGATGCACGGCCTTGCCGAATGGCTGGAGAGTCAGCGGCCGAACGCGACCACCGATTTCGCGCTTGGGCCGCAGCGTTTCGCGCAGATGATCCGCGACACGGAGATGGTCGATACGCCGCTCGACCAGCTCGAGGCGATCGGCCGCGCCGACCTGCAGCGCAACCGCCAGGCGCTGCAGGAGGCCTGCGCCCGCTTCGCGCCCGGGGCGACCATCCCCGCCTGCGTCGACCGGATGAGCGCGCACAAGCCGGCGGGCGGCCCGGTCGCGGCGGCGCGGCAGCAGCTCGCGGGCCTGCGCGCCTTCATCGCCGAGCACGATCTCGTCTCGATCCCCGGCACCGAGCAGGCCCATGTCGAGGAAGCGCCGCCCTATAACCGGCAGAACGCGGCCTATATCGACATACCCGGGCCCTACGAGCACGGCCTGCCGTCGGTCTATTATATCGCGCCGCCCGATCCGAGCTGGTCGCCGGAGGTCCAGGCCGGCTTCATCCCGGGCGAGAAGGATCTGCTCTTCACCTCGGTGCACGAGGTCTGGCCGGGCCATTTCCTGAACTTCCTGCACGCCAACCGCTCGCCCTTCGTCTTCGGCCGGGTCTATGTCGGCTATGCCTATGCCGAGGGCTGGGCCCATTATGGCGAGGAGATGATGTGGGAGGCCGGGCTCGGCAATGGCGACCCGGAGACGCATATCGGCCAGCTCTCCAACGCCTTGCTGCGCGACTGCCGCTTCCTCTCGGCGATCGGCATGCATATCGGCCGGATGACGCAGGAGCAGTCGCGCCAGATGTTCCGCGAGCAATGCTACCAGGACGAAGGCAATGCCCGCCAGCAGGCGGCGCGCGGCACCTACGATCCAGCCTATCTCAACTACACGATGGGCAAGTTGATGATCCGCCGCCTGCGGGAGGACTGGACCCGCACGCGCGGCGACCGGCAGGCGTGGAAGGCGTTCCACGATCGGTTCCTGTCCTATGGCGGGCCGCCGATTCCGCTGGTGCGGGCGCAGATGATGGGCGGGGCGGCGCGGGCGGTGTTCTAGGCCTTGCTCAAGTGGTGGTCGCCAGCCCGATGACGATCGCGCATGATGGGCAAAGGACGGATTCCCATCACGGGGGAGATATCTTGATTTTCCTGACCGCGCTCAACGCGTAATCGAGTTTCTCCCTGTATTTGGGATCGCCGCCGCCATTGTAGCGCTGGGCGACAGTAACCGTCGTGATCTCGCGCCAGCCGCTTATGACCTTCTGGATGGAGCCCTTGCGGACCTTCAGCTTCTGCTTCGGGAAAATCATCTTGCGGGCATCGGGATTGAGTTCCTTGAGGATATCCACCGTGCTCCCTTCTCGTCGGGCGATACTCTCGAGGCTTTCGCCCGGTTTCACGATCACCTCATAAGGCAGAAGAGGCGTGACGATCATGCTCTTGTTCTCGAAGTACGCCATACGCATCATGAGATAACCCACGCCTGCCTTGATATTGTGCGCCGGGTTAGTCCGCACCGAGGCGAGCCCTATCTCCTTCACCCAGGCGGGAGGGAGGACCACCTCACCTCCCTCCTTGCCCGACAGCAACGAGCTCAGCCCCGGATCGTTGGCAACGCCGATCTGCATTGGCTTTTTCGTCCATTCCGAGCTTTGCGCGCCGGTTTCCACCCAGGTCATCGCCTTGATCAACTGCCAATCGAGGGCCTTGAAGCCTGGAGTTTTGGTAAGGTGCTTATTTATTTCGTTGACGGCGTCCATTATGATTCGGTCGTGACTGTTCCAGGCCCCATCATTGTGGGCCTGATCGATCATTTCCTTCCAGATATCAAAGCCACTTTTGTGCTGTGGTGGAGCCATATGTCCGCCCCCCTTGTGGCTTAAGTTTGCCGCTCGCCCCGCTTCAAGTTGCATTACTTCAATGATCATTGAATATCGAGTCTATTCATAAGTTGCTTCAATGGCCGTAACCGAGCTGGCGGTAAATATATGCTTGGTTCTAGCCGTTGATCTCGCCGCGAGTTGTGACTGAGATTCCATTCGGCGTCGCAGCTGTCTCCGGATCATCTCACGTGCGCCGCTGGCTGATTCCCCCTGACCTCTCCGACCTCGGTGCGCCGCAGCGAGGGATTCAGCCGCGCGATGCTGCACAGCCCCGCGACGAACGCCAGCACCGCGGCGGCCAGCGGCGGCGCAGAGCCGCCGCCAAGCCCAAGCGCAAGCAGAGCCGCCACCAAAGTCGCGCCCAGAGTCTGCCCCGTCATTCGCGTCGTCGAGATCAAGCCGCCGGCCGAGGCGGCGCGCTCGCGCGGGGCCGAGCCGATGATCACGCGCGCATTGGGCGAGAGGAACAGGCCGAAGCCGGCGCCGCAGAGCGACATCCGCCAGGCCACATCGAGATAGGCCGGATGCGTCGGCAGCCAGGCCAGGGCGAGCAGGGCGGCGCAGGCGAGCGCCATACCGATGCCCCCGAGCAGGCCGGCCGGCACCCGGTCCGACAGCGCGCCGGCCGCCGGCGCGACGAACAAGGTGGTGAGCGGCCAGGGCGCGATCATCGCCCCGACCTCGCTCGGCGCGAAGCCGAAGCCGTGCTCGAGCCGGAAAGGCATGGAGAGGATCACCGTCATCGAGGCGACGAAGGCGGTTAGCGCACCGAGCGTCGAGAGCGCGAAGACGGGCCTGGCGAGCAGGTCGACCGGCATGATCGGCCGGGGCTCGCCGAGCTCGCGCCGCACGAAGATGAAGGCGATCAGGATGCCGGTCGCGACGATCGCCGCCGAGACCACCGGCGAGCTGCCGTGGACCGCGCTTTCGAGGCCGGAGATGATCAGCCCGAAGGTCGCCGCGCAGAGCACCGCGCCGAGCAGGTCGAACTCCCCCGTATGCGGCTGGGGTTCGGGCAGGTGGCGGCCGAGCAGCAAAGAGAGGATCGCGAACGGCACCGCGGCGGCGAACACCCAGGGCCAGCGCCCGAAGGCGAGCACGAAGCCGCCGAGCGTCGGCGCCAAAGCGGCCGAGCTGGAGACGACGATCGAGTTGATGCCGAGCCCGCGGCCCAATTGCCGCGGCGGATAGATCGCCCGAACCATCGCCGAGGAGACGCTGAGCGCCGCCGCCGCGCCGAGCGACTGCGCCGCGCGCACGACCAGCAGGAAGGGCAGGGAACGGGCGAAGAAGCAGAGCAGGGTCGCGATCGTGAAGACGATCTGGCCGAGCTGGTAGAGCCGGCGATGGCCCAGCCGGTCGCCCAATGCCGAGAAGGGCAAAAGGGTCATCACCAGCACGAGCTGGTAGACCGTCACCACCAGCACCGCCGCGCTGTTGTCGACGCCGAGATCGCGGGCGATCGTCGGCAGCGCCACGGTCGGGATCGCGCCGTCGATGACGACGAGCGCCGTGCCGAACGAGATGGCGAGGATCGCGTAATAGCGGCGGGGAAGCGGCAGGCCCTCGGTCATGGGCGGCCTAGTGCGCGAAGGTGGGAGACGGTTCCAGAGGCGATGCAAAACCCCTCTCCCGTT
>JAFAZM010000328.1 GCA_019239785.1 Sphingomonadaceae bacterium | reverse complement strand
TCGCATCGACCCGCAGGCGCTCGACCAGCTCCTCCACCCGACCCTCGACCCGAAGGCGGAGCGCAAGGTCGTCGCCAAGGGCCTGCCCGCCTCGCCCGGCGCCGCCTGCGGCAAGGCGGTGTTCGACGCCGACACCGCCGAGAAAATGGCAGCCGGCGGCGAGAAGGTCATCCTCGTTCGGGTCGAGACGAGCCCCGAGGACATTCACGGCATGCACGCCGCGCAGGGCATCCTCACCGCGCGCGGCGGGATGACGAGCCACGCCGCAGTGGTCGCGCGCGGCATGGGCCGGCCCTGTGTTTCGGGCGCCGGCGCCATCTCGATCGACTATCGCGCGCGGCTCATGCGGGTCGGCGGCCGCGAGGTCGGCGAGGGATCGGTGATCACGCTCGACGGCTCGACCGGCGAGGTGATGCTCGGCGAGGTGCCGACCGTCCAGCCGGAGCTGGTCGGCGATTTCGGCACGCTCATGGGCTGGGCCGACAAGCAGCGGCGGCTGGGCGTGCGCGCCAATGCCGAGACCCC
This sequence comes from Sphingomonadaceae bacterium, assembly GCA_019239785.1. Lineage (GTDB taxonomy): Bacteria > Pseudomonadota > Alphaproteobacteria > Sphingomonadales > Sphingomonadaceae > Allosphingosinicella. The sequence continues at coordinate 18,344 of JAFAZM010000328.1, read as the reverse complement.
GCTCGACTGCCGCACCGCGCGCGAGTTCGGCGCGGAGGGGATCGGCCTCTGCCGTACCGAGCATATGTTCTTCGACGCCGAGCGGATCGCCAACGTCCGCCAGATGATCCTTGCCGAGGACGAGGCCGGCCGGCGCCGCGCGCTCGACAAATTGCTGCCGGCGCAACGCGGCGACTTCGAGGAGATCTTCCGGATCATGGCCGGCCTGCCGGTCACCATCCGCCTGCTCGATCCGCCGCTGCACGAATTCCTGCCGCACAGCGAGGAGGAGTTCGCCGAGGTCGCCGAGGCTTCCGGGGTCGCGGTCGAGACGCTGCGCCGGCGGGCCGGAGAGCTTGCCGAGGCCAATCCGATGCTGGGCCACCGCGGCTGCCGGCTCGGCATCACCTGGCCCGAAATCTACGAGATGCAGGCGCGGGCGATCTTCGAGGCGGCGCTCGCCGTCGCCGCGGACGGCGAGGCGCCGATCCCGGAGGTGATGGTTCCCCTGGTCGCGACCAAGGCGGAATTGAAGATCATCCGCGAGCTGATCGACCGCATTGCGAAGACGGTGTTCGAGGAGCAGGGCAAGGCGCTCGACTATCTGGTCGGAACGATGATCGAGCTGCCGCGCGCGGCCTTGCGCGCCGGCGAGATCGCCGAGGAGGCGGAGTTCTTCAGCTTCGGCACCAACGACCTCACCCAGACCGCGCTCGGCCTCAGCCGCGACGATGCCGGCAAGTTCCTCCCCTTCTATGTCGAGAAGGGCATCTTTCCGCGCGATCCGTTCGTCAGCATCGACGTGGACGGCGTCGGCGAGCTGATCCGGCTGGCGGCGGAGCGGGGCAGGGCGGTCAAGCCGAAGCTCAAGCTCGGCATTTGCGGCGAGCATGGCGGCGATCCCTCAAGCATCGCCTTCTGCGAGGCGACCGGGCTCGATTATGTCAGCGCCTCGCCCTACCGCGTGCCGATCGCCCGGCTCGCGGCGGCGCAGGCGGCGTTGCGGAACGACTGAACCCTCTCCCTAAAGCCGGAGTGAGAGAGAGCGGGAGACGCCGGCGCGCCCCTTCTCCCGCCTGCGGGAGAAGGTTGGGATGAGGGTCTTCTTCTTTTAGCGCCTCAGGCAGCAAGAAGAACAAGACCCTCATCCTCCCACCGCTTCGCGGCGGGCCCCTCCTTCTCCCGCAAGCGGGAGAAGGGTCGAACAGTCGCGACCCTGAACAGAGCTACAGCGGCGGCGGTGCTTCTTCCGCCCGGCGCCGCTCCTCGTCGCGGGCGGCGGCGTTGCGGAGGGAATCCATCTCGCGGGCATCCTTGCGAAGCCCGGCATTCTCGGCCTCGAGCGCCTCGCGGCGGCGGACCTCGTCGCGATAGCGCCCCTTCCATTTCGGGCTCGCCATGAGCGCCATGCCGAGGATCACGCCCAGGATGAAGGTGAGCAGCAGGATCAGCCACTGGTCGGGGGTGAAGGACGGCATCACGGAAGTCTCCGGCTGTGATCGGTCACCGGATCAACCGGCGCCCCCCGGAGATTGTTCCGCGCCCGTTACTTGAGAAGTCCCGTTCCCCCACTCAACCTCTCACCTCAACCTGTCGGGAGGTTGAGCGGGGAGCAGGCTGGCACATACTCCGCGCGATCTGTCTCAGAGACCCACCTTACGGCCGCGCGCGCGGCAAACAAAAGACGCGCTGTCTCAGCCGGCGCGCCCCTCCTACTTCAGCAGCGCGTCATGGATCGAGCAGGCGGCCGGGCCGAGGATGACGACGAACAGCACCGGCAGGATGAACAGGATCAAGGGAATGGTCATGATCGCCGGCAAGCGGGCGGCCTTTTCCTCCGCTCGCATCATCCGCTCGTTGCGGAACTCGGCGGAGAGGACGCGCAGGGCGCTGGCCAGCGGCGTGCCGTATTTCTCGGTCTGGATCATCGTCGTAACCACGCCGCGCACCGATTCGAGGTCGATGCGCTTGGCGAGATTCTCGAAGGCGAGCCGGCGGTCGGTGAGGAAGCCCAATTCGATCGAGGTCAAAGCGAACTCGTCGCCGAGCTCGGGATAGGCCTTGCCGAGCTCGCGGGCGACGCGGCCGAAGGCGGCGTCGACGGTGAGGCCGGCCTCGGCGCAGATCACCAGCAGGTCGAGCGCGTCCGGCAGGCCCTTGCGGATCGCATGGGTGCGCTTGTCGACCTTGTTCTTCAGCCACAGGTCCGGCGCCTTGTAGGCGAGGATCAGGGCGCCGGCGACCAGGCCGTATTTCTTCATCGGCCCCCAGGTCGGGAAATAGTCGACGACGTAGACGAGCAGGATCATCAACGTGCCGATCACGATCGGCAGCACCAGCCGCGCGAAGATGACGACGAAGGCGAGGTCCTTGGAGCGGATGCCGGCCTGCATCAGCTTGGTCTGCGCCTTCAGCACCTGGCCTTCCTGCAGCACCTTCAGCGAAGCGAGGAAACCGCGAACCTTGTCCGCCATCTCGTTGCGGTTGGTGATGTTCTTGCGGCGCTTCGAGGTCGAGGCGACGATGCCGGCCTTCAACTGCTCGCGCCGTTCGTTCAGCGCCTTGACCCGCTTCGCCATCGGGTCCTTGACCGTGGTCGCGGCATAGATGGCGACCAGGACGGCGAACGTCGCGATGGCGGAGAGGATGCTCCCCACCATGATCACGTCGATCCCCATGATCGTCGGTCCGTGCCCAGGTCCATTCATGACGCGCTGCGTTCCTCTAGATCTCGAAATTGACCATCTTGGCCATGATGAAGGCGCCGATCGCCATCCAGACCAGGCCGATGCAGCCGGCGATGATCAGCCGCTGGTCGATGAAGAAATTCTGCATGTACTGGCCGTTGATGAACCAGATCAGCCCGAAGACGATGAAGGGCAGGGCGCCGACGATATAGGCCGAGGCCTTGGATTCGGACGACATCGCCCGGATCTTCAGCTTCATCTGCGCGCGCTTGCGCAGCACGTCGGCGAGGTTCGACAAGGTTTCGGCGAGGTTGCCGCCGGTCTCCCGCTGGATCGCGAGGCTGATCACGTAGAACTGGAATTCGGGGGTGCCGAGCCTGGTCGCGGTCTCCTGCAGCGCGGCGTCCATCGTCCGGCCGATCCGCATCTTGTCGGCGACCGCGCGGAACTCGGTGCCGACCGGATCGGGCAGCTCCTCGGCGACGATCGCGATCGTCTCCGAGATCGGCAGGCCGGAGCGCAGGCCGCGCACCATCAGCTCGATCGCGTCCGGGAAGCGCGCGGTGAACTTGGCGACGCGCCGCTTGATCATCTTGCTCACCACGAGATGCGGCAGGCCCACGCCGATCAGCATGCCGAACGGCAAAGCGTAGAGCGGCGGCACGCCCTTGAAGATGAGCAGGAAGGTGACCAGCAAGGCGAGGCCGGCCGAGGCCATCAGATATTGGGCCAGCGTCCAGCTGTAGCCGGTCTGCGAGAGGCGCAGCTGGAGCAGTGCCGGATTGGGGATGAAGCGCTTGGCGAAGCCGTCGCCCTTGTTCTGCCGATTGGCGAAGATGCGCTTCATTTGCGCCGCGGCGGCGACGTCCGTCGAGCGGCTGTGTCGCTCGCGCAGGTCATCGAGCCGGCGAGTCACCTGCTTGCCGGCATTCGGGCCGGCAAAGGCCCCGAACACGAGCATCGCCGTGCCGAGAATCCCGGCCAGCAACAGGAGCATCGTCATACTCGGCATCTCGCCTCCTCGTCTCGTCGGCCGGCTCTACGGCGGTCAGGCCGCGGCGGACGCCTCCTTTGGCTTCTTGCCGACGAGCGACTTGAAGCTGCCGAGCTTGCCGAGCAGCGAGCCGCCTGCGGTCGGCTTCGCCTTGTCGTCGCTCTCGGCCGCGCCATGCTCGACGGTGAGCGTGAGCAGCTGGTTCAGCGGCTGCGACAGCTTGGCGGACTTCGTCACCTTGGCGAGCGGCTGGCCGAGCTTGGCGGCCTGCGCGGCGGTCTTCGCATCGAAGGGCAGGCAGACGTCGACCTTGCGCTCGATCGAATGCTCGAAATCCTTGCGGCTGACCTCCTGGACGGCGGCCTGGACCCGGTTGGCGACGACGATCACCCGGGCCTGCGGCGCGTTCGCCTTGAGCCAGGACAGGATGCGGATCGCATCGCGGGTGCCGGCCAGGGTGAACTCGCTCACCACGATCACGACATGGGCGTCGTTGAGGAGGTGCGGATAATGCACCATCATGCTGCGCGGCAGGTCGATCACTGTGCCTTCAAAGGCGTGCCGGATCTCCTCCTGGAGCTGATAGAAAGCGGAGCCGTCGGTCAGCATCGACTGGTTGATCGGCGCCTCGGCCGAGAGGACGCAGAGCTTGTCGTTGGCGCGGACCATCGCGCGCTCGATGAACAGGCCGTCGATGCGGCTCGGATTCTCGATCGCGTCGGTGAGACCGCGGCCCGGCTCGAGGTCGAGCGCGAGCGCGCCGGTGCCGAAATGGACGTCGAGGTCCAGCAAGGCGGTCGAACGCCCGGCCTTGTCGCCCATCAGCCAGGCGAGCGAGGTGGCAATCGTGGAGGCGCCGACGCCGCCGCGCACGCCGATGATGGCGGCCATGACGTTGGGCTTCTCGTTGCCGTTCTCGACCAGGCGCGGGCCCGAGATAGTCATCTGGGCATTGGCGAAGGCGTCGCGCAGCTGGTCGGGAGAGAAGGGCTTCAGCAGATAGTCCTGGATGCCCGAGGCAACGAGGTCGCGGTAGAGGCGGACGTCGTTGACCTGGCCGGCGGCGATCACCACCGTGCCCGGCTCGCAGACCTCGGCGAGCGCATTGATGTCGTTCAGCGGGTCGCCGCTCTCCGAAAGATCGACGAACAGGATCGACGGGCTCGCCGCGACGGACAGGGTCTGCACCGCGTTCCTGAGGCCGCCCTTGTTCACCTTCTCGGGCGACCAGCCATGCTCGACCGCGATCGGCCGAAGCATCTCGGCGGTCTCTTCGTCGGTGACGAAGGCCTGGAAAGGGTCGCGGAGCGAGCCGGCGCGGGAGGCGTGGAAGGGCGCGTTCATGAGCTTAATGCCCCGTATTGGTGGTGGAGTTGGACGGCAGCGGCTGCGCGCCGGTCGGCCGGCTCTCGCGATAGACGCGGACCGCGCGGCCGGCGGTGATCGCGGCGCCGAGGGCCGAGGCCTCGCGGCCGTGGACCAGGTCGTCCGGATTGGCGATCATCGCGGCGATGTTGGAGTTGGTCGCGCAGCCGTAATTCGAGCCGGTCCGAACCGGCGACTCGATGCCCGGGTCGGACCATTGCGGGCAGTGCGGCACGCTCGCGGTGGCGCGGGCGGCGACGATGCGGACGTAACCGGGTGCGACCGCGCCCTCGGTCATCGGCGCGCCGTCGTCGGCGACGAGCAGGCCATGCTCGCCGGCGACCTTGGCGATGTCGCGGCGGGCCGCCTCGCTGGTGCCGGCCGATCCGTCGATGGTGACATGATCGCCATAAGCGAGGCCGATCGAATCGAACCAGGCGCCGAGCCGGCCCTGTTCGGCCGGCGGCAAGCCGTCCTCGCGGGAGGCGACGTCGAACACGAAATTGGTATGCTCGACGACCGGCTGGTGCAGCGAATAGAGGCTGTAATTGTTCGCCGGCGACAGGACACGCGGCTGGGCGGAGCAGCCGGCGACGGCGAGACCGAGCATGGCGGCCGCGGCGAGTTTGATCGGGCGAGACATGATCCTGTCCTTTCTTTCGCGGGCGCGCATCAGAAGTTGAAGCCGGGCTGGGCCGAGCTCGCGCTTGCGCGCGGCTGCGACGGCGGCGGCGCGGCGGCGGCGCTGACCTCGCGGGCCGGAGCCGGCGCCGGGGGGCGGGCCGGGCCGGCGGGGGTGGCCTCGCCGACCGTGCCGATGCCGGGCGCGACGGTGCGGGCCGGGGCAACGTCCGGGCCGGGGCGCTGCTCGCCGCTGCGGCCGGCATTGTCCTGGCCGATCAGCAGGCGCTGCGCCTCGTCCGGGTTGCGGTAGCCGTCGGTCGGCAGCGCGATCTGGTTCGGGTTCGAGACCGGGCGGACCAGATAGGGCGTCACGACGATCACCAGTTCGGTTTCCTCGCGCTGGTAGCGCGTCGAGCGGAACAGGGCGCCGAGGATCGGGATGTTGCCGAGGAAGGGCGCGCGGTTGATCGAGTTGCTGTTGTTGTTCTGCAGCAGGCCGGCGATCATGAAGCTCTGGCCGGAGCCGAGCTCGACCGTCGTCTCCGCGCGGCGCACGGTGAGGCTCGGCACGGTGAAGCCGTTCAGGCGGATGCTGCCCGCGTCGGACAGCTGCGACACTTCCGGGCGGACCCGCATCTGGATGCGGCCGTCCTCGAGCACGATCGGCGAGAAAGCGAGCCCGACGCCATATTGCTTATACTCGATCGTGACCTGGTTGAGCTGCTGCGCGACCGGGATCGGGAACTCGCCGCCGGCCAGGAAGGAGGAGGTTTCCCCCGAGAGCGCAACGAGCGTCGGCTCGGCGAGGGTGTGGACGAGGCCGGTGGTCTCGCCGAGGTCCATCGTGCCGAGCAGGTTGAGGCCGAACAGGCGGCCGGCGGCGCCGAGCGTCGTCGCGGTCGGGGAATTGTTGAAGGTGACGCCGGTATAGGTCTGCGGCGCCACGCCGGTGACCGGATTCGGCGTGCCGGCGGTCACGTTGATCGTGCCGGGGTTGCCGCGGCCGATGCCGAACAGGAAGCCGCCGGTGGAATCCCGGCTGAGCAGGTTCGTGCCGATCTCGCGCAGCAGGGTGCGGCTCACCTCGGCGATGCGGACCTGGAGCATGACCTGCTGCGGCGTCGCCGTGCGCAGGCGGCTCACCACCTGGGTGTTCTCGCCGACGAAGGCCTGGACGAGGCGCTCGGCCTCGGCGGCGTCGTCGGGCTGGGCGACGGTGCCGGTCAGCAGCACCATCCCGTTCATCGGCGTCGCGACGATATTGGCCTCGGGCATGGCGAGCGACAGCATCTGTCCGACCGAACCGAGATTCTGGCCGACCCGGACCGTCGCCGAATAGACGACGCGGCCGCCGGCGTCGGTCGCATAGACCGTGGTCGTACCCGCCGTCTTGCCGAAGATGTAGATCTGGCTGGGCGAGCGCACCTGGACGTCGGCGATCTCCGGATTGGCGACGAACAGGTCGGACATGGTGCCGCTGAGGCGCACCATCCGGCCGGTGCCGACGGACAGGGTCACGTCGTTCGCCGGGGCGACCGCGGGCTGGGCGACGGCGGGCGCGGAGGCGGAGGCCGCCAGGCCGACCGCCAGCGCCGCCGCGATCGCGGTGCCGAGCGCGGCGCGCTTCATTTTGCTGCTGATCATCTCAATGGGCTCCCACCGGAACGAGCGTGACGTTGTTGCCGCGGGCGACGCGGACGACGGGGCCGACGGGCTGGTCCGAAGCCATGCGTGGGGCGACCGCGACGTGCTGGACGGGCGCGGCGTTACCGCCTTCTCCCCGCCCGCGGCCGGGCACGGTCGCGCGCTGGAAGCGCGAGACGTCGGCGCCGACCGTGTAGGTCGTGTTGGTGTCGTTGGGCAGGCTGGAGACCTGCAGCAGCAGCTGCCGCTCGGCCCGCGGATCGCCGTTGTGCGGGACCGTCACCTCGCCGGCGGCGATGGCGCGCTCCAGCTCGGCCTGGTTGTCGGCGATCGAGCGCAGCGACAGCGAGAGCTGGCCGATCGTCTGCGCGACCGCGATCTTCTCGGCGATCTTGGGGGTCGCCTCGAACGTCACCGTGGCGACGGTCTGCGCGACCTGGTTGCCGGCCTCGTCGCGCGCATTGAGGCGCTGGTCGACGGCAAGCACGCGGATGTTGCGGACGATGGTCTCGGAGGCGCGCAGCGGCGGTCCCTCGCCGCCGCCCTGCACCTCCTGGGTGAGGACGAGGTCGACCCGGTCGCCCGGGAAGACGAAGCCGGCGACGCCGCTGGTCGCGGAAACGCCGACGGTGACGGCGCGCATGCCCGGGCCGAGCGCCGCGGCGAGGAAGCCGCGCTCGCCGGGGCGGACGAGCGCGCCCTGGGTGAGCGGCTGGCCGGCGGTGATCTCGTTGCGGACGACGGTGCCGATCAGGGTCTGCGGATCGGCGCCGGCCTCGCCGCGCGTGTAATAAGCGGGCTGGACGAGGCCTTGGGGCCAGGGCTGATAGCGGAACGCCTCGGCGTCGATGATCGTGCCGACTGGCAGGGTGCGGGTGGCGACGAGCACTTCGGGGCCCGCGGGCACGGCCGGGGTCGCCTGTGCTTCGGGCGCCGACGCGCCGGAGAACATGTTCTTCGCCATGACGGCGGTGACGGCTGCGATCAGGAGCGCGCCCACCAGCAGCACGATTTTCTTGACGTCCATGGCGACTATCGCCTCCCCTCACGGGACTGAGTGAGTTTCAGGCCCATCCATCAACCAAACTGGTTAAGAAACCGTTCGCTAATCAGCCACAAACCGCCGAAGGCGATCGCAAGGCCGTAAGGAATTTCAAGCTGTTCGGTCCGCCGCGCGAGCTTGTGGCGGATCAGCATGAAGAGCGTCAGCGCGCCCCCGGCGACCGACATCAGGAAGAGCAAAGCAAGCACCGACTGGTAAGGCAGCCAGAGCGCGATCGCAGCGACCAGCTTGACGTCGCCGCCCCCCATCGCGCCCAGCGCGAACGCGATCGCGAACAGGGCGAAGACCAGAGCGGCGACGCCGAGGTGCAGCGCGACGTCCGGCCAGAATGCAAGCCCGAGCGACCACCAGAAGGGGACCGCAAGCAGTGCGACGGCGAGGTTGAGCCCGTTCGGAATGGTGCGCGCCCTGAGGTCGCACCAGCAGGCGGCCAGCAGCAGGGCCGCCAGAACGGCCAGCAAAATCCAGGCGAGCGCACTTCCCATGGCGCGAAGCTCTAGACGCGGCTCCTTTCGAAACCGTAACCGGGGGCGATGGAGGAAGCTGCGAACCCAAGGCGGTCCTGGCCCGCCGGCGCCCGGTTCGGGACCTGGACGGCGCCCGACGGCTGGGCGCTCAGGCGAATGGACTGGCCGCATGGCGGGCCGGGCGAGGCGCGGGGCAGCCTGCTCTTCGCCAACGGCCGCGGCGACTTCATCGAGAAATATCTCGAGGCCGGCGATCACTGGCATCGGCGGGGCTGGAACGTCGCCGCGTTCGACTGGCGCGGGCAGGGCGGCTCCATCGGCCCCGGTTTCGCGTTCGAGAGCTTCGATGTGCTGGTCGACGATCTCGCCGCTCTGCTCGCGGACTGGCGCGCGGACACGCCCGGGCCGCATGTCGCGATCGGCCATTCGATGGGCGGCCACCTGCTGCTGCGCACGCTCGTCGAGCGCGCGCCAGCGCTCGATGCGGCGGTGCTGGTGGCGCCGATGATCGACGTCAACAGCGCGCCGACCCCCGCCTGGCTCGCGCCCGCCATCGCCAGCACGATGTGCCGACTCGGCCTCGGGCCGAGGCCGATGTGGCGGTCGCCGCCCGGCGCGCATGCCTTCGGATCGCAACGGCAGCGCAACCTCACCGGCTCGTCCGAACGCTACGAGGACGAGCAATATTGGTGGGCGAAGGAGCCGGGCTGGAATCTCGGCGCGCCGAGCTGGGCCTGGATGCGCGCCGCCTTCCGCTCGGCCGCCGCCGCCTTCACGCCCGGGAAGCTGAAGCGGGCCACCCTGCCGGTGCTGCTGCTCGCGGCGGCGCACGACCGGCTGGTCAGCCTGAAGGAGATCGCGCGCGCGGCGAAGCTGCTGCCGGCCGCAGAGCTGGAGGTCTTCGACGAAGCCGCGCACGAGATATTGCGCGATGCCGATCCGATCCGCCTCGCCGCCTTCGCCCGGATCGACACCTTCCTGGACGCGCACGTCCGATGATTCGGGTCGCGATCGTCGGCGCCGGCATGGCGGGCGCGAGCCTCGCCGCCGAGATCGGGGAGGCGGCCGACGTGCTCCTGCTCGAGGCGGAGAGCCGGCCCGGCTATCATTCGACGGGCCGCTCCGCCGCCTTCTGGGCGGAAAGCTATGGCGGGCCGCTGATCCGGCCGCTGACCAGCGGCTCCGGCCCCTTCCTCGGCGCGCACGGCTTCCTGAAGCCGCGGGGCGCGATCCATCTCGCCGATGCGGCAAGCCGCTCAAGTCTCGATGCGCTCGCTGCCGCCTTTCCCGGTATGGGCTTCGCTCCGCTCGGACGGGCGGCGCTCGAAGCGGCGATCCCGGGCCTGAAGCCGGGCCGCGATTTCGGGCTGGCCGAGCCGAGCTGCGCCGACATCGACGTCGCCGGGCTGCACGATTTCTACCTGCGGCGGGCGGGGGCGAGCGGCGCCAGGCTGGTCACCGACGCGCGGCTGCGGGGCGCCTCCCGCACCGGCGGCCGCTGGCGGATCGACACGACCGGCGGAAGCTTCGATGCCGAGATAATCGTCGACGCAGCCGGCGCCTGGGCGGATGAGGTCGCTGCGTCCTGTGGTGTACGGCCGCTCGGCATCCAGCCCTATCGCCGGAACATCGCCCAGCTCCGCGTCACGCCGCCGGCACCGGACGACCTGCCGCTGATCATCGACGCCGCCGGGCTCTTCTACGTCAAGGCGGAGAGCGGGGGCCGGATCTGGCTCAGCCCGCATGACGAGACGCCGAGCCCGCCCTGCGACTGCGCGCCCGAGGAGATCGACGTCGCGCTTGCGATCGACCGGCTCGAGCGGGTCGTCGACTGGCGGGTCGAAGCGGTCGAGCGCAAATGGGCGGGGCTGCGCAGCTTCGCGCCCGACCGGCTGCCGGTCTACGGCTATGACGGCGCGGCCGAGGGCTTCTTCTGGTTCGCAGGGCAGGGCGGCTTCGGCATCCAGACCGCCCCCGCGGCGGCGGCGCTCGGCGCCGCGTTGCTGCTCGGCGGCGAGCCCGAACTCGATCCGGCGCCTTATTCGGCCCTGCGCTTCGCGAACTGAATGGCTGCGGCGCAGGCGAGCGCGTCGGCGCGCTCGTTCTCCGGATGGCCGCTATGGCCCTTCACCCAATGCCATTCGATCCGGTGCGGCGCGCAGGCCTCGACGAGCGCCTGCCAGAGTTCGGCATTCTTCACCGGCTTCCGGTCTGCCGTCTTCCAGCCGTTCTTCCGCCAGCCATGGACCCAGCGGGTGATGCCGTCGCGGACGTAATTGCTGTCGGTGTAGAGCGCGACCCGGCAGGGGCGGGTGAGCGCCTTCAACCCATTGATCGCCGCGAGCAGCTCCATCCGGTTGTTGGTGGTCAGCGGCTCGCCGCCGGACAGCTCCTTTTCACGCGCGCCCGCACGGATGATGACGCCCCAGCCGCCCGGTCCCGGATTGCCCTTGCAGGCGCCGTCGGTGAACATCTCGACCTGGGTCGCTTCGGCACTGGTCACGCGGCTTCGAGGCCCGCCGGCAATTTGAAAATCATCCGCTCCTCGACGCCGTCGACCGGCAGCTCCTCGATCGCGAAGCGCTCGGCGAGCCGGTCGACCACCTCGCGCACCAGCAGCTCCGGCGCCGAGGCGCCGGCGGTGATGCCGAGCGTGCGCACCCCCTCGAGCCAGGCGAAATCCACGTCGGCGCCGCGGCCGACCAGGCGGGCCCTGGCGCCCTCGCGCTCGGCGACCTCGACCAGGCGCAGCGAATTGGAGCTGTTCGGCGCGCCGATCACCAGCATCGCGTCGCAGCGCGGCGCGATCGCCTTCACCGCCGCCTGCCGGTTCGAGGTCGCGTAGCAGATATCCTCGCTGCGCGGCCCCTGGATCGAGGGGAAGCGGCGGCGAAGCAAGGCGACGATCTCGGCCGTGTCGTCGACCGAGAGCGTGGTCTGGGTGAGGAAGGCGAGCGCGTCCGGATCGGCCGGCTGAACCGTCGCGGCGTCGGCCGCGGTCTCGATCAGGGTCATCCGGCCCTCGGGCACCTGGCCGAACGTGCCGACCACCTCGGGATGGCCCTGATGGCCGACGAACAGGATGTGGCGGCCATTGGCGATCAGCCGCTCGGCCTGGCGGTGGACCTTGGAGACGAGCGGGCAGGTGGCGTCGAGATAGTTGAGCCCGCGCGCCTCGGCCTTGGCCGGCACCGCCTTGGGCACGCCGTGCGCGGAGAAGACGACCGGCACGCCGTCCGGCACCTGGTCGAGCTCGGGGACGAAGATCGCGCCCTTCGCCTTGAGGCTGTCGACGACGAACTTGTTGTGGACGATCTCGTGGCGGACGTAGACGGGGGCGCCGTAACGCTCGAGCGCGAGCTCGACGATGCGGATCGCGCGGTCGACGCCGGCGCAGAAGCCCCTGGGGGCGGCGATCAGGAGAGTCAGAGGGGGCTTGGCGGTCATGCTCTATTCACTTGGCGCGCGCTCTACCGGATTGCTTGCCTGTCCGATACCCTTACGGCATTAGAGCCGCGTCACCATCGTTTGAGGATTCCGCCTTGCGCCTGTTCCCGTCCAAAGCGGCCGCCGCCGCCCTGCTCGCCCTCGGCCTCGTCGGCTGCCGTCACGAAGGCGATATCATGGCGACCGGCATCCTGACCAGCTACACGGCCTGCCCGCCGGTGGCGATCGCGGCGCCGGCCGGCGACGTCACCCTGTTCGATCCCGCGAACAGCCGCGACGCAAGCGCGATCGACGTGGTCGCCGAGATCACCAACATCCGCAGCACCTGCGACCAGACCGGCGAATTCATCCACACCCAGATCACCTTCGACGTGCAGGCTCGGCGCCGCGACAGCCAGGGCGCCCGCGACGTCGACCTGCCCTTCTTCGTCAGCGTCGTGCAGGGCAACACCAACGTCGTCGCCAAGCGCGTCAGCCAGGTCCGCCTCCACTTCGCCGACGGCCAGCTCCGCGCCAGCACCAACGCCGCCGGCACCAGCGACGTGCTGCGCTCGGCCGCGACCCTGCCCGAGGACATCCGCAACCAGATCACCCGCGAGCGCCGCCCGGGCGATCCCAATGCCGCGGTCGATCCGATGGCCGATCCGGCGGTCCGCGCCGCGGTGGACCGGGCCCGGTTCGAGGTGCTGCTGGGGTTCCAGCTCGATCAGGACCAGCTCCGCTACAACGCGACGCGATAGAAGAAGAACAAGAAGAAGACCCTCATCCCAGCCTTCTCCCGCGAGCGGGAGAAGGGGCGCCTCGCAGCGGGTCTCCCCTCTTTCCCCTCTCCCGCTCGCGGGAGAGGCAGGGTGAGGGTCTTGTTCTTCTTTTTCCCTACCTTTCCCTTCTCAAACTGCCCTCATCCTCCATTGCCGCTGCCTTCGGAGAGGGGTTGAAGAGCGTTGACTCCTTCCCCCCGACCCTCCACAGCGTCCGCGTCCGGGCGGCTTGCCGCCGGGGACGCGCGGGAGAGGGCGATGGGCGACCGTCGCCGCCGAAGGAGCAACCGCCCCGGAATCTCTCAGGCAGAAGGACCGCGCGTTCAGGACGCTCTGGAAAGCGTCCGCCACAGCCTCAGGCGACGGCGGACCACCGAAGGGGTAATCCGCCATAGCCTCGGCGACGGTGGAGAAAGCTCTCAGGTCCCGGTGACAGAGGGGGCATCGGATGCCGGCGCATGGTGCGGCGGCGCGTCTGATGCGTTCTGGAGCCGGTCATGTCCGAAGCCGAAAAGCCTCTCCCGCTCGACGCCTGGCACCGCGCCCGCGGCGGCCGCATGGTGCCCTTCGCCGGCTATGCGATGCCGGTCCAATATGAGGGGATCATCGCCGAGCATCTCTGGACGCGCCAGTCGGCCGGCCTGTTCGACGTCAGCCATATGGGCCAGCTGCTCGTCGCCGGCGCCGAGGCCGAGAAGGGGCTGGAGAAATTGCTGCCCGCGGATCTCGCCGGCCTCAAGGAAGGGCGGCTGCGCTACTCGCTGCTGCTCGACGTCGACGGCGGCATCGTCGACGACCTGATGGTCACCCGCCGCGGCGATCATTTCTACGTCGTCGTCAACGGCGCCACCAAGGCGGGCGACATCGACTATATGCGCGACAAATTGCCCGGCGGCGTGGTCCTCGACCATATGAAGGAGCAGGCCCTGCTCGCCCTGCAGGGGCCGAAGGCGGTGGACGCGCTGGCGCGGCTTGCGCCCGGCGTCGAGGAGCTGGGCTTCATGACCGGCGGCGCCTTCGCGATCGGCGGCGCCAGAGCCTGGGTCAGCCGCTCCGGCTATACCGGCGAGGACGGGTTCGAGATTTCGGTGGCGGCGCGCGACGTGGAGGCGGTGGCCGAGGCGATCGCCGGCCAGCCGGAGGTTAAGCCGATCGGCCTCGGCGCCCGCGATTCGCTGCGGCTCGAGGCTGGCCTGCCCCTTTACGGCCACGACCTCGACATCGGCACCACGCCGGTCGAGGCGGGCCTCGCCTTCGCCTTGTCGAAGCGCCGCCGGGCCGAGGGCGGCTTCGCCGGGTGGCACCGGATCATGAAGGAGCTTGCCGACGGCCCCATCCGGATGCGCGTCGGCCTCTTCGTCGAGGGCCGCCAGCCGGTGCGCGAGGGCGCGATGATGGTCGACGTCGAGGGCAGCGAGGTCGGCAAGGTCACTTCGGGCGGCTATTCGCCCTGCCTCGAGCGGCCGATCGCGATGGCCTATGTGCCGCTCGCTTATGCCGCGGCCGGGACCAGGGTGTCGCTCGCCGCGCGGGGCAAGCTCTTCGCCGGCATCGTCACGCCGATGCCGTTCGTCCCGCACCGCTATCACCGCAAGGGAGCCGCAGCATGACCGTCTATTATTCAAAGGACCATGAGTGGGTCAGCGTCGAGGGCGACGAGGCCATTGTCGGGATCACCGATTTCGCGCAGGGCCAATTGGGCGACGTCGTCTTCGTCGAGGTCCCCGAGGCCGGCCGCACGTTCAGCCAGGGCGACGAGGCGGCGGTGGTCGAATCGGTCAAGGCGGCGAGCGACGTCTACGCGCCGGTCGGCGGCACCGTCATTGAGGGCAACCAGGCGGTGGTCGACGAGCCGAGCCTCGTGAACACCGATCCGGAAGGGCAGGGCTGGTTCTTCAAGTTGACGCTGAGCGACAATCACCAGCTCAGCGGGCTGATGAATGCCGAGCAGTACAAAGCCTATTGCGACGAGCAGTGAGGCCGTTCCCGGAAATCTTCGCCTTTTCGGGCGGGAAGGCGGTTTTTCCGGCAACGCTCCGCGGTCGCCCGGCGTTCTCTTCAGCCCATGCTTCCCGGCTCGCGGGGAAGTGCGTTCAGGAGTAGCCTCATGGTCAACACCGCCTCCCGCTGGTCCCCCACCGATTACGCGAAGAACGCCGCCTTCGTGCCGGCGCTCGGCGATGCCGTGCTGCAATTGCTGGCGCCGCAGCCGGGCGAGCTGATCCTCGATCTGGGCTGCGGCGACGGCGTGCTGACCGAGCGGATCGCCGCAGCCGGGGCGCGCGTGATCGGCCTCGACAGCTCGCCCGAGATGGTCGAGGCGGCGCGTTCGCGCGGGATAGACGCCTTCCTCGCGGACGCCGAGGCGATGGACGTGGAAAGGTTCGGCCAGTTCGACGCGGTCTTCTCCAATGCCGCTCTCCACTGGATGCTCGATGCCGATGCGGTCGCGACCGGCATCTTCAAGGCGCTCCGGAACGGCGGCCGCTTCGTCGGGGAGATGGGTGGGGCGGGCAATCTGGCGACCCTGCGGCAGGCGCTGCGCGAGGAGCTCGGCACGCGCGGCTACCAGATGCCGGCGCAGGATCCGGCCTGGTATGCCGATATCGAAAGCTTCATGCGGCTCTACTGCATCGCCGGCTTCAGCGAGGTGCAGGCGGAGCTGATCCCGCGGCCGACGCCCTTGCCCGGCGGCGTCGCCGATTGGGTGAAGACCTTCCGCGCCGGGGTGATGGACGTGGCGATGGTGCCGGAATGGGAGCGGGACGAGATCGGCGCGGCGGTCGAGGCGCGGGTCGCGCCCGTCCTGCGCCAGGCCGACGGGGGCTTCTGCGCGGATTATGTGCGCCTGCGCTTCGCGATGCGGAAGCCGGCCTAGGGCTCGGCCGTCATACCCGCGCAAGCGGGAATTCAGGCGACCGTGGAGCCTGGATTGAGTCAGTCTGGATTCCTGCATTCGCGGGAATGACGAGGGGAGTTTGCATGCGTTATTTGCCACTTTCCGACGCGGACCGGCAGCAGATGCTGTCGGTGATCGGCGCCGGCTCGGTCGACGATCTGTTCGTCGACGTGCCCGAAGCGGCGCGGCTTTCGGGCAAGATCGAGGGCCTGCCCGACCATGCCAGCGAGCTTGCGGTCGAGCGCGAGCTCGGCGCGCTGGCGCGGGCGAACCTGGTCGCGGGCGAGGTGCCCTTCTTCCTCGGCTGCGGCGCCTATCGCCACCATATCCCGGCCAGCGTCGACCATCTGATCCAGCGCGGCGAGTTCCTGACCAGCTACACGCCTTACCAGCCGGAGATCGCGCAGGGCACGTTGCAGGCCCTGTTCGAGTTCCAGACCCAGGTGGCGCGGCTCTACGGCTGCGATGTCGCAAACGCCTCGATGTACGACGGCTCGACCGCCTGCTGGGAGGCGATCGTGATGGCGCGGCGGATCACCCGGCGCGGCAAGGCGGTGCTGGCGAGCGGGCTGCACCCGCACTACGTCTCGGTGGCGAAGACGATGGCGCGTTTCACCGGCGACCTGCTCGTCCACGACGCGCCGAAGCTGGAAGCGCAGAGCGATATCGACGCGCTCGAGGTCGACGGGGAGACCAGCTGCGTCGTCGTCCAATATCCCGATATATTGGGGCGGATCGCCGATCTCTCCGCGCTGGCCGCGAAGTGCCAGGCGACGGGCGCTCTGCTGGTCGTGGTGGTGACCGAGCCGGTGGCGCTCGGCGCGATCAAAGCGCCGGGCGAGATGGGCGCCGACATCGTCGTCGGCGAGGGCCAGTCGATCGGCGTCGGCCTCAATTTCGGAGGACCTTATGTCGGCCTCTTCGCAACCCGTGAGAAGTATGTCCGCAATATGCCGGGCCGGCTCGCCGGCGAGACCGTCGACGCGGAAGGGAAGAGGGGCTTCGTCCTCACCCTCTCGACTCGCGAGCAGCATATCCGCAGAGAGAAGGCGACCAGCAATATCTGCACGAATTCAGGACTTTGTGCGCTTGCTTTCACGATCCATATGACCTTGCTCGGCGAGAAGGGACTGCGCGGACTGGCGATGCTGAACCACCGCAAGGCGGTCGCGGCGGCCGAGCGGCTGGCGCGGGTCCCCGGCGTGGAGCTCGTCAACGAGAGCTTCTTCAACGAATTCACCCTGCGCCTGCCGAAGGAGGCGCGCCCGGTGGTGCGCGAGATGGCCGAGCATGGCGTGCTTGGCGGCGTCTCGCTCGGCCGGCTCTATCCGGGCGAGGCCGCGCTCGCCAACGGCCTGGTCGTGGCAGTGACGGAAACCACGACGAACGAGGATGTCGAAGCGCTCGCCAAGGCGCTGCAGGGGGTGCTGGCATGAGCATGAACCGTGAAGGCCGGCCGACCCGCCCCGAAGGCGCCGAGGCGGCAAATGAAACCTGGACCGGCAACCGCGCCCTGATGCTCGAAGAGCCTTTGCTGTTCGAGCTCGGCGACACCGAGACGACGGGCGTCGACTTCGAGAGCGGGGAGACATCGCACGGGAGCCGCCTTGCCGGCCTCGAGCGCAACCGTCCGATCGGCCTCGCCGGCCTCACCGAGCCGGAGACGGTGCGCCATTACACCCGGCTCAGCCGGCAGAATTATGCGATCGACCTCGGCCTCTTTCCGCTCGGCTCGTGCACGATGAAGCACAATCCGCGGCTGAACGAGAAGGTCGCCCGGATGCCCGGCTTCGCCGACGTGCACCCGCTGCAGCCGGCCGACACGGTGCAGGGCGCTTATGCCCTGATCCACCGGCTCGCCGAATGGCTGATCAAGCTGACCGGAATGCATGCGGTGGCGATGAGCCCGAAGGCGGGCGCGCATGGCGAATTGTGCGGCCTGCTCGCGATCCGCTCGGCGCTGGAGGCGCGGGGCGACGCGCGCGAGGTGATCCTCGTTCCTGAAAGCGCGCACGGCACCAACCCCGCCACTGCCGCCTTCGCCGGCTATCGGGTCGAGAACATCCCCGCGACCGCGGCCGGACGGGTCGATCTCGACGCCTTGACGTCGCGGCTCGGGCCGGACGTCGCCGGGGTGATGATCACCAACCCGAACACCTGCGGCCTGTTCGAGCCGGAGATGATCGCCATCTCCGAGGCGGTGCATGCGGCCGGCGGCCTGGTCTATTGCGACGGCGCCAATTTCAACGCGATCGTCGGCCGCGTCCGCCCGGGCGACCTCGGCATCGACGCAATGCACATCAATTTGCACAAGACCTTCTCGACGCCGCACGGCGGCGGCGGTCCCGGCGCGGGGCCGACCGTGCTCTCGGCGAAGCTCGCGCCGTTCGCACCTGTTCCGCAGGTGGTGAAGG
>JAFAZM010000149.1 GCA_019239785.1 Sphingomonadaceae bacterium | reverse complement strand
TCTATTCGGGCCAGCTGGTGTCGGCGAGCGCGCGCTACAGCTTCACCGGCGAGAACGGCTATGCGGACTTCGTCGAGATGAGCAGCGGCGAGCGGTTCCGGGTCCAGTTCATCGCGCAAGGGCGCCAGCTGATGCTGGTCGCCAATCCCGAAGGACCCGGGCCGACCCGCTATATGTGCCAGCTGCTCGGATAGGGGCGCTGGCCGCAGCATGAACTCCTCCACTGCAAGGGGAGGGAGACCAGGCGAAGCCTGGTGGAGGGGTATCAGCGGCCGAGAATGATCTCCAATGCTGATACCCCACCACCACCGCCTTCGGCGGCGGTCCCCCTCCCCCTATGGGGGAGGATTGAGAGCATCAGTCCCGTGCGCTCAGCCCCGCGCGTGGGCGCGGCGGCGGGCGTCGGCGGGCGGCACCGAGGATTCGCGGATGATCAGGCTGTGGCTGAGCACGCGCTCGGCCGCCTCGGTCGGGTGTCCGGAACGGCGCAGCCTCAGGTCGGCGAGCAGCAGGTCGAGCGCCGCTTCCGCCATCGCCGCGATCGGCTGCTTGACCGTGGTCAGCTCGGGCCAGACCGTGGTCGCCGGCGAGGTGTCGTCGAAGCCGACGATGCTGAGATCGCCGGGCACGGTCAGGCCCTGGCGGTGGGCGACCGAGACCGCGGCCGCGGCCATGTCGTCGTTGCTTGCGAAGATCGCGGTCGGCGGCTCGCGGCGCGCGAGCAGCCGCTCGGTCGCGATCAGGCCGGAGCGGAAGGTGAAATAGCCCTGCTCCATCGGCGCGTGCTCGGGGTCGACGCCATATTCCTCGAGCGCCGCGCGGAAGCCGCGCGCCCGGTCGTGGCTGGCGACATGGTTGGGATGGCCCTTGATGAAGCCGATCCGCCGATGGCCGAGCTCGAGCAGATGCTGGGTCATCTCACGCGCCGCCGCGAAATCGTCGATACGGACGTTCAGCGAGTGCGTGCGCGGCCGGCCCATCGCGACGGTGACGACCGGGATGCCGGCGACCTCGAGCTCGTTCAGCACCGGCTGCGATTCCGAGAGCGGCGGCGGCAGGATTACGCCTTCGACATTGGTGGTGAGAAAGCGCCGCGTCGCTTCGGCCTGCTCGTCCGCGCTTTCCGACTCGCAGGCCTCCAGCACGAGGTGGCAGCCGGCCCGACGGGCGCCTTCCAGCGCGCCGACCAGGAACTGGCTGAGATAGGCGTCGCTCGGATTGGCGTAGAGCATGCCGATATGGGTCGCCTCGCCGGCGGCGAGGCTGCGCGCGGCGCTGTTCGGCGAATAATTGAGCTTGGCGATCGCCTCCTGGACGGCGGCGCGGGTGGTGTCGCGAACGTTCTTCTCGCCGTTGATCACGCGCGAAACGGTCATCGCGGACACGCCGGCCGCGGCGGCGACGTCCTCGATCGTGATCGTCCCTCGACTGCGCCGGCTCGGCCTGGCCATTCGCTCCCTTTCCGCCTTGAAGCGGCATGTAAGCCAGCAAGGGGGCGCTTGCAAATGACTCGGGCGGTTGACCGGGACAAGCGCCACGGCCTATGTCATGTGAGCGCTAACATGAGCCGCCGGAGAGCAGCCGCGCATCGGGAGGAGGCCTATGAAGTTCGCTCGCATCGCCGTCGCCGCCGCATCCCTGCTGCTCGCCGCCGGAGGCGCCGCGATCGGCCTTGCCAGCAACGCCGCCGCACAGAAGGCGGACCGGCCGCTCTATCGGGACCCCTCCCAGCCGGTCGAGCGCCGCGTCGAGGACCTGCTCTCGCGGATGACGCTGGAGGAGAAGGTCGCCCAGATGATCACCGTCTGGGAGCATAAGGACCGGATCCAGACCCCGGCCGGCGATTTCTCGCCGCAGCGCGCCGCCGAGGCCTTCCCGAACGGTCTCGGCCAGGTCGCGCGCCCCTCCGACCGTCGCGGCGTCGCCGCGCCCGCCACGACCGGCGCCGCCGGCGCGACCGCAGGGCAGGGCAACCGCAACGCCCGCGAGACCGCCGATTACATCAATGCCGCCCAGCATTGGGCGATGGAGCATACGCGGCTCGGCATCCCGATCCTCTTCCACGAGGAGGCGCTGCACGGCTATGTCGCGCGGGACGCGACCAGCTTCCCGCAGGCGATCGGCCTCGCCAGCAGCTGGGATCCGGCGCTCTCCGAACGGATCTTCAGCGTCGCCTCGCGCGAGATGCGCGCCCGCGGCGCGATCATGGCGCTGGCGCCGGTGGTCGACGTCGCCCGCGATCCGCGCTGGGGCCGGATCGAGGAGACCTATGGCGAGGATCCCTATCTGGTCAGCGAGATGTCGCTTGCGGCGATCCGCGGCTTCCAGGGCACGACCCTGCCGCTCGGGCCGCAGCGGGTGTTCGTCACGCTCAAGCATATGACGGGCCATGGCCAGCCGGAGAACGGCACCAATGTCGGCCCGGCCGAGATTTCCGAGCGCACGCTGCGCGAGAATTTCTTCCCGCCGTTCGAGCGGGCGGTGCGGACCCTGCCGATCCGATCGGTGATGGCCTCGTACAACGAGATCGACGGCGTGCCGAGCCACGCCAATCGCTGGCTGCTGCACGACGTGCTGCGCGGCGAGTGGGGCTATCGCGGCGCGGTGGTCAGCGATTATTTCGCGATCCGCGAGATGATGACCCGGCACCGCATGTTCGACAATATCAGCGACGCCGCAGTGGCCGCGCTGAATGCGGGCGTCGATATGGAGACCCCCGACGGCGAGGCCTATCTCCACATCCCCGAATTGCTCCGCGCCGGCCGAATCTCCATGGCGCAGATCGACGATGCGGTGCGCCGGATCCTCAGGATGAAGTTCGAATCCGGCCTGTTCGAGCATCCCTATGTCGACGCGGCCGCCGCGGACCGGCTGACCGCAACCCCCGACGCGATCGCGCTGGCGCGCGAGGCCGCGGGACGGGCGATGGTGTTGCTTCGGAACGAGAACAACACTTTGCCGCTCGACGCCGCGCACATCCGCCGGCTGGCGGTGATCGGCAC
>JAFAZM010000070.1 GCA_019239785.1 Sphingomonadaceae bacterium | reverse complement strand
ATTGGCCGCGAAATCGGGATGTTCGGGATCGACGACATTGTCCGGCCGGTAGGCGCTGATCACCCGTCCGCCCCAGCCGGATTCCCGGATCGCGCGGTGATGCTCGAGCGGATCGAGCGGGCTCTCGGTGGTCGCGATCAGCTCGATATTGAATCGCTCGAACAAGGCGCGGGGCAGGAAGTCCGGTTGCCGCAGCGCCGCGTCGATCGCGTCGTAATAGAGGTCGGCGCTGCCGGCATCGAGCCGGCGGTCGAGGCCGAACACCTCGGCGAACACCCAGTCGAGCCAAAGCCGGGAGGGGGTGCCGCGGAACAGATGATAATGTTCGGCGAAGGTCCGCCAGATCCTGCGCGGATCGCGCTCGACCGGCCCGCCGTCGCGGCGCGCGATGCCGAGCGATTCCATCGGAATGCCCTGGCTGTAGAGCATGCGGAAGACGTAATGGTCGGGGACGATCAGCAACTCCGCCGGATTGGCGAAGGGCGCGTTGCGCGCGAACCAGGCCGGGTCGGTATGGCCGTGCGGGCTGATCAGAGGCAGGGCGCGCACGCCCTCGTAGAGCGACCGCGCGATCCCCCGCACCGCCGGCTCGGGCGGGAACAGGCGATCGGGATGCAGGATCAAAGGGCTCATGCTTCGGCCCGGTCAGGGAGTGGAAGGACGCGCGGCTGGTAGCGCGGCGCGCGCCGCTCCGCCACGCCCGGGACGCGCGCGTGCAGCGCCCGAACGGCGCCGGTGGATGTCCGCGTCACCAATTGTAGAGCGTCCCGTCTTCGAGCCGGTTCACCGGCAGATAGGCGCGCTGGTAGGGGAAGGTGGCGGCGAGCGCTTCGTCCAGCTCGACGCCCAGCCCCGGCGCCTCGCCGGGATGCATCAGCCCGTCCGCGAAGCGATAGGCGTGGGGGAAGACGGCGTCGGTCTCCGCGGTGTGTCGCATATATTCCTGCACGCCGAAATTGGGCACGGACAGGTCGAAATGAAGCGCCGCCGCCATCGTCACCGGCGAGAGGTCGGTGGCGCCGTGGCAGCCGGTGCGGACATTGTGGAGATCGGCGAAGCTCGCGATCCGCCGCAGGTGGGTGATGCCGCCGGCATGGACCACGGTCGCGCGGATATAGTCGATCAGCTGCTCCTCGATCAGCTGCTTGCAGTCCCAGATCGAGTTGAAGATCTCGCCGACCGCGAGCGGTGTCGTCGTGTGCTGGCGGATCAGGCGGAAATTCGCCTGGTTCTCCGCCGGAGTCGCATCCTCCAGCCAGAAGGGCCGGTAGGGCTCGAGGTCCTTGCCGAGCCGCCCGGCCTCGATCGGGGTCAGGCGGTGGTGGATGTCGTGCAGCAGGTGCACGTCCCAGCCGAGCGCCTCGCGCGCTTTCTCGAAGAGCGGCGGCACCGAGCGCAGATATTTCTCGCTCGACCAGACGTTCTCGGTCGGCAGGTCGGCGTCGGCCGGCTCGTAGAAATAGCGGTCCTTGGAGACGCCGTAGGTCGAGGCCAAGCCGGGCACGCCCGCCTGCAGCCGGATCGCCTTGTAGCCCTGCGCCTTATAGCGGAGCGCGTTGGCGATCGTCTCGTCCACGTCCCTGCCGTTGGCATGGCCGTAGACCATCGCCCCCTCACGGCAGGCGCCGCCGAGCAATTGATAGAGCGGCAGGTTCGCCGCCTTCCCCTTGATATCCCACAGCGCCACGTCGACCGCGGCGATCGCGCTCATCGTCACCGGCCCGCGCCGCCAATAGGCGCCGCGATAGAGGAACTGCCAGATGTCCTCGATCCGGTGCGCGTCGCGACCGATCAGGCAGGGGATGACATGGTCGGTGAGATAGGACGCGACGGCGAGCTCCCGCCCGTTCAGGGTCGCGTCGCCGAGGCCGGTCAGCCCGTCCTTCGTCTCGATCTTGAGGGTGACGAAGTTCCGCCCCGGACAGCAGACGACGACCTTGGCGGCGGCAATTTCCAGCATCGGGCCCTCTGCAGAATGGGAGCGGTAACATGCTGGCGCGCGGGATGGAAATGTCAATGGCGCAAGGGCGTGTACGATCAGGGTGTGGAGGTGGTGCCCAGGGGCGGAATCGAACCACCGACACCGTGATTTTCAGTCACGTGCTCTACCAACTGAGCTACCTGGGCATTCCCGCGGTTGCGGAAGGAGCGCGCTATAGAGCATTTTCGAGCCGGAGCAACGGCCGGCGACTCGGAAAATGCGGCAAACAAAGGGAATCGGGGCTTAGCGTTCGCTGTCCAGCCCGTCATCATTGGGCGCCGCCGCGTCCGGATCGGCCGGCGGACCGGGCATGCGATAGCCTTCGCCGAGCCAGTTCAGCAGGTCGCGGTCGCGGCAGCCTTGGCTGCAGAAGGGCTTGTGCGCGGGGCTGGCGGGCTTGCCGCAGAGCGGGCAGGTTTCAGGACGGGCGTGCGTCGACATGGCCGGCCGATATGGCGAGGCCGGGCTCCGCCCGCAAGGCGACGGCGCCGCCGACGCGGCGTTCGAGCGCAACGCACCAGTCGTCGCCGATCCGCGCGAGCACCGCCGGCGCGGCGACGAGGGTGAGCGGGCCCTGCATGCGTTCGGCGCGGCGGAGCAGGGCGCGGGCGGCGGCGCCGGCCGGATCGGCCTGGACCAATTCGGCGAGGCTCGGCCGTTCGCGGCGGCGGACGATCTGGAGGAAGCCGAAGCCGTTCACGGCGGTCCGCTCGAAGGGCTGCGGCAGGATCGCATCGACGGCTGCGATGGGCGCCTGCCGCTGGTCGCGCGGCAAAGTGGGCAGGTCGATGCCGATCGAGCCCGCGATGCCGAGGCGCAGGATCGCCCGCGCCGCCGCCGCGGCGCCAGCCTCGGCGAGCTCGGCCGGCGGCAGGCTGCCGTCGACGTCGAACAATATCATTGCCGGGGTGAGGCTCATCCGAAGCGCGCCGCCGTCGAAGGCGATCTCGCCGGTCGCGGCCTCCTCGAGCAATTCGGACCAGCCGGCCTCCTCGAAACGATCCGGGCCATGCCGCGGCAGCAGCGGCGGATCGCCGATCCGCTGCCGCAGGCTCGGCCCGTCGCGCAACGGCAGGTCGGTCGGGCGGAGCTTCGCCGGCTTCGGCCGGCCGCGCTCCGGAATCGGCTCGCGCAGCACTTCGGCATGGAAGGCCGCGCCCTCGGTGACGCCGGGCGGCAGCGGCGCCACCTGCGCCTCACTGCCGTCCGCGAGCCTGGCGACGCCGGCGACATTGGTCAGTCGCGCCTCGACGATTGCGCCGGCGCGAAGGCCCGGCAGCTCGATCGCGGCCTCGGCGATGTGGCCGCCGTCGATGCGGATCGCGCGATTCTCGCCGATCCCCTCCTCGTAGAGCCACTCAGCCAAGCGGATAGCCGGCGGCGCGGAGCAAGGCGCGCGTCTCGTGGAGCGGCAGGCCGACCACGTTCGACCAGGAGCCGGAGAGGTGGCGGATCAGCGCCTCGGCGCGGCCCTGGATCGCATAGCCGCCGGCCTTACCCGCCCATTCGCCCGCGGCCAGATAGGCGGCGAGCTCCTGGTCGGAGAGCCGCTTGAAGGCGACGATCGAGGTGGCGAGGCGATGGCGCGCCTTCCCCGCTGCGTCGATCAGGGTCACGGCGGTGTGGACGCGGTGGCGGCGGCCGGAGAGCAGGGTCAGCGCGGCGCGGGCTTCCGCTTCCGTCTCGGTCTTTGGCAGGATACGGCGTCCCGCCGCGACGACCGTGTCGGCGGCGAGGATCAGGGCGCCGGGCTCCGTAGTTGCGGCGGCCGCAGCTTTGGCCGCTGCAAGCCGGCGAGCGTGGGGAGCCGGCAGCTCGCCCTTCAGCACCGCCTCGTCGATGTCGGCCGGCTGGACGGCGTCCGGGATCACCCCGATCTGGGCGAGCAGGTCGAGGCGCCTGGGCGAGGCGGAGGCGAGGACAAGCCGCATGTCGCCGGCCTAGCCTTATTTGAAGCGGTAGGTAATCCGCCCCTTGGTGAGGTCGTAGGGAGTCAGCTCGACCAGCACTTCGTCGCCGGTGAGCACGCGGATCCGGTTCTTGCGCATCTTGCCGGCGGTGTGGCCAAGGATCTCATGGCCGTTTTCGAGCTTCACGCGGAACATGGCGTTGGGCAGCAGCTCCACCACCTGGCCGCGCATCTCGAGCAATTCTTCCTTGGCCATTCACATCCCTGGGTAAAAAAGGCCGGCAGCACTTAGCGGTTCATCGCCGAAATGAAAACCCCGCCCGCTAGTGCGCCGGCGCGCCGCCCGCACCCGCCGCCGCCGGCCCGGCGGGATCGTGGCGAGCGAGGAAGGCTTCCACGCGCCGCAGGAAATCCACGCTGTCCTGCGCCTTCGTAAAGCCATGCTGTTCCTGGGCATAGAAGACCGATTCCGGGTGCGCGCCGGCGCGCTCCAGCGCGCGCACCAGATTGCGCGACTGCGACACCGGCACCACGCGGTCCTGCTCGCCATGAGCAATCAGGACGGGGACGGTCAGCCGCGCGGCCTGCTGCAGCGGTGAGATCAGGGACAGATCGGTCCGTTCCTCCCCTTCGATCATCCGGCGCCATCGCCGCGAGTAACGCGGCGCGGAAAAGAGGCGGGAATCGTAGCGCAGGATCGCGCGCACGTCGGTGACTCCGGCGAAGGCGATCGCGCAGCGATACCGGTCGGGGTGACGGATCGGCGCCCACAAAGCGGCATATCCGCCATAGGATGCGCCCATGATGCAGACCCGGTGCGGATCGGCGATGCCCTGCTGCGCGAGCCAGTCGACGCCGTCCTCCAGATCGTCGATCATGCCGCTGCCGAACTGGCCGTAGCCGCGCTCGACATAGGCCCGGCCATAGCCGGTCGAGCCGCGGAAATTGACCTGGAGCACGGCATAGCCGCGGCTGGCGAGGAACTGGACCCAGGGATCGAAATCCCAGCTGTCGCGGGCGAACGGGCCGCCATGCGGCATCAGGATCAGCGGCAGGTTCCGCTCGTCGCGGCCGGGCGGCAACGTCAGATAACCCGGTATGTCGGTGCCGTCCCGCCCGTGGAAGCGGACCGGCCTTACCGCGGCGAAGCTGTGCCCGTCGAGCGCCTCGTACGGCGCGGCGAAGGGCCCCATCCGGTTGGCGGCGCGATCATAGACGTAGAAGGAGCCGGGATCGTCCGCGGCGCTCGACCAGACCAGCAGGCGGTTGCCGTCGCGCGAGCGGTCGAGCACCATGTTGACCTTGTTCGGCAGCGCACGGTCGAGCGCCGCCTGGATGTGCTGCAACGCGGGATCGAGCCATTGGTCATGGCGCCGCTCGTCCTCGAAGGTCACGCCTTCGACATGGCCGTCCTCGCCGGTCATGATCGAGGTCACGTCCGCGGTCGGATGCTCGAAGATCGCATTGCCGCGGGTGTCGGTCGCGAAATCGTAATCATAGACCCCGAACCGGCCGGTCACCGCATTGGTGACGACGACGCCATGATCGGTGTCACCGACGAAGCGGACCATATCAACGACGCTGCCGTCCTGCGGATAGCGGCGAGAATCGATCCGGCGGAGGGGCTGGCCCGCGGCCGCCCGGTAGTAGAAGGTCACGCGGTCGTTGCTGTAATCGACGCCGGCGCGGACCGTGCCATGCGAATCCGCGAACCAGTCCCAGATCCCGACGCGGCTGTTCTCGACGATGGCATGGCGGCCGGTGGCCAGGTCCACGCGCAGCACGTCCGGATATTCGTCGGCCGCGGACTGCGCGGTCACCAGGATATAGGCGCCGGCGGGATCGACGAAGATCACGTCGTC
>JAFAZM010000396.1 GCA_019239785.1 Sphingomonadaceae bacterium | reverse complement strand
ACGCCACCGCCTAAGCGCCGCTTGGGCTCGCGCTCGGGCTGGTTAACCCGGCGCCTTTCCGACCGGCGGCATAATCCGGTTGAGCATGGTCTGAACAACGGCGGCCAACGGTAACGTCACGAGCGCGGCAATCACCACCCCCCACCCGTAGATGAACGCGCGCAGGCGCGCGGACAGGCAAGCAAGGTAAGCGACCATCTCCGGGCTCGCGGAGAGCGCCGCCGCCCATCGTGCCGGCGAGCCCCAGCCGAGGAGCGCCGTGAAGATCATGGCCAGCAGGCAGAGGACGGTGAAGACCGAACCAACCGCTGCCTGCAGGCGAAGCATCCAGATGAGACGGGCCCAATAGCCCTTCCGGTTGCGCGATTTGTCCGCCTTGGCGTCGGCTGCGGCAAGCCGGACATTGAGCCAGCTTTCGCGAGCCCACCGATAGACGCCGGTGAGCACGATCAAGGTGAGCGCTGCCGCTAGGACCGATGGCAGCGCCATCTTCCAATGACCATAGGCGATACCCAGCCTTGCCCCGCTCCATCCGGTCAGATTGTCAAAAGTGTCCAGCGCAACGACGACGAAGAGAGTCGTCACGAGCCAGAGCAGGACAACGAGCAATGGATAGGCGAGCTGGACGAGCGCTAGCCGTACTACCCAATTCTGCGGATGGTCCTTAATCTCGGCAGTGGGATCCAACAGCCATTTGGCCACGGCCTGCTTCTGAATCGAGCCGTTGCCCTTCGCGTAGCGCTCCACCCCCGAAAAATATCTTATATGAGCGAGGCCGTAGAGAGGGGTCCATGGCGCACGACAATTCTCGACGCGCGGGACGGCATGCTCGATTCGCCAGCCGCGCGTGCCGGAATAGCTGTCGAGGGTTCCGGCGACAGGGTCGCTCGGCGCGACCAAGTTGATCCAGTGGCATTGCTCCGGAAAGGGGCTTTTGCCGTCCTTCCGATCGGTCGCCGTCGCGACGATTCGCGGCCAGAGCGACGCGAACTTGTCGAGTGGACTCCCGTAGGTGAGAAAGCCGCGCAGCCTCGCCAGAAGCTGCTGGCGATCGATGACGTCCTCGCCTTCGAGCCAATGCGGCCGCGTCGGCATCATCGCGCTGATATCTTCGCGTCTTTCGCAATTCGGATCGCGCTTGATGTCGTCGGGGACCCGTTGCCACTGCTCCTGGCTGAGATAGTTCGGCAGGGCATGGCCCGTCTCGGTCAGCCCGTTATAGGCGAGGACCGTACCGAGGCTGTGGGCGAGGACATACCAGCCTTCACAAGGCTCTGTGGCGAGCGCGACCATCTCGCTCACCATGCGGCGCCTGATCCCTACGCGCCGCGGCCGGCCCGGATCCGAAAGCGCGCTGTCGCCTGGCGCCGCGCGGGATTCATACGTCCGGACGTCGCCCACATAGCGCACGATCAGGGTCGGCGAAGGCGCTTGGCCGAGCAGCGCGGCGAACAACCGCTTGGCCAGCGACCAGGTGCAGGCGACGAAGATCGCCGCCAGCGCAGCGAGCACCAGCTGCAGCCGGGCGAGCGGTTCGGACGCCAGATTGCCGGCCACCGATTCAGGCAATGTGGCGTGGCAGGAGACCGGCTTTTCGATGCCCTCCACCTTATGCTTCGGAAGCCGTGACGCATCGAGCTCGCGATAGATGGGTGCGCACCACTGGCCGAGACCCCAGAACCAGAAGCTGACGACATCGCCCAATCCCGAACGGGCGCCGAGGTCCGCCCACCAAACCTCATGGCAATCGAAATCCACATGAGTGTTTCCGGCATCGAAAGCCAGCGTGATCGGCGCAAGTCCGCTCGGATCCGGTTCTCCCGGAGGATGCGGCCAGTCGTCGGTCCGGTCTGTGACCGTCAAGCGTGATGAAGGTCTGGTCTGGAGAAGAAGTTCGGCCAGTTCCTGCGTCGACGATTTGAGATGTTCCCAGCGTTTCTGCTCGCCGACGCCATGCACGAACAGGAGACCGATACGTTTGCGCTTGCCACGGTCGGTCATTTACTTCCCCCCCGAGATGAGCAGAGGCTAGACGGCCATTCCTGTTTGTCAAAGGGTTTGCGGCACTGTCCGTTGCTGTTTCGTTCCATCTTGGTCTAAGCAGGCGCATGGCCGCCACCCTTCCCTACCCCGCACTGCACGCGACCCATGGCGGGATCTGGATCGCCTGGCCGGACGGGCGGACCGAAGCGGTCGGGCGCGGGGCGGCGATCGCGCGCGCGGCCGAGACGCCGATGATCATGCTGAACGCGCCGCTCGTCGGCAGCCGGCTCGGCTATCCGGACCTCAGCGGGCTCGACCTGCTGGAATTGTTCGCCTTCGTCCATCCCGCGCGGTTCGCGGTGCCGACGCCCAAGGGCCTCGCCGACGCGCTCGCCCTCGAACCCCCGGCGAACGACGACGCCGCCGCCGCCTTTCTGCGCGAAGCGGCCGCGGCCTTGCTTGCGATCCTCGGCGGCGACTGGCCGGAGCGTGGCGGCGCCTGGGCCTCGGCGCAGGCGCTGCACCGGCTGCGCTGGCCATGGGCGACGATCCTCGGCACGCGGCTGCGGCGGCCGGAGCGCGACGAGCCCTGGCTCTTCTCCAAGCTGCCCGAATGGGAGGAGAAGAGCGGCCGCCCGCAGCCGCGACCGATCCGCGTCGACCTCGCCGACACGTCGGAGCGGCTGGAGCATCTGGTCGGGGAGGGCGCGGAGGCGCGGCAGGGCCAGCGCGATTATGCCGCCGCCGCCTGCC
Organism: Sphingomonadaceae bacterium; assembly: GCA_019239785.1. Taxonomy (GTDB): domain Bacteria; phylum Pseudomonadota; class Alphaproteobacteria; order Sphingomonadales; family Sphingomonadaceae; genus Allosphingosinicella. The sequence goes on along the minus strand of JAFAZM010000396.1, from coordinate 6,053 downwards.
AGGTCTTCGCGCCGCGCCGGCAGGAGGACGAACCGAACCTGCTGCTCGCCGAGGCGGGGACCGGGATCGGCAAGACCCTGGGCTATCTCGCCCCGGCCTCGCTCTGGGCGGAGAAGGCCGAAGGCGCGGTCTGGATCTCGACCTACACCAAAGCACTGCAGCGCCAGCTGGACCGCGAGGGCGCCCGCCTTTTCCCCGACGCCGAGGAGCGGCGCCGCAGGATCGTGATCCGCAAGGGCCGCGAGAATTACCTCTGCCTGCTGAACCTCGAGGATGCGCTGCAGGGCGGCTTCGCCGGCCGCGCCGCGATCCTCGCCCAGCTCGTCGCCCGCTGGGCCGCTTATTCCAAGGACGGCGACATGATCGGCGGCGACCTGCCGGGCTGGCTGACCAGCCTGTTCCGCCGCGCCGGCGCGACCGCGCTCACCGACCGGCGCGGCGAATGCGTCTATGCCGGCTGCCCGCACTACCGGCGCTGCTTCATCGAGCGCGCCGCCCGCGCCAGCCAGGATGCGGACCTGGTCATCGCCAACCATGCGCTCGTCATGGTCAATGCCGCGCGCGGGAGAGAAGGGGGCCAGGCGCCGACCCGGATCGTGTTCGACGAGGGCCATCATCTGTTCGACGCTGCCGATTCGACCTTCGCCGCCGCCTTCACCGGCCAGGAGGCGATCGAGCTGCGGCGCTGGATCGTCGGGCCGGAAGGCCGGTCGCGCGGCCGGCGGCGGGGGCTGGCGGCGCGGCTGATGGACGTCGCCTCCTATGACGAGGCCGGCGCGCTCGCGCTCGACATGGCGGTGCAGGCGGCGGGCGCGCTGCCGGGCGACAGCTGGCTGCAGCGGATCGCCGAGGGCCAGCCCTTCGGCCCGATCGAGGCGTTGCTCGCCGCGGTGCGCGGCACCGTCTACGCCCGCGCCACCGCGCAGGATGCCGGCTACGGCCTGGAGACCGAGATGGCCGAGCCCGATCCGGCCCTGGTCGAGGCGGCCGCGCCTGCGGTCGAGGCGCTGGAGCTGCTGCTGCGGCCGCTGGTCGCGCTTGGGAAAAGGCTGGAGGCGGTGCTGGAGGACGCGCCGGACTGGCTCGACGCGCAGGCCCGCGCCCGCGTCGACGGCGCCGTCGCGGGGCTCGCCTGGCGGGTGCAGATCCTGCAGGCCTGGATCGCGCTCACCGCGCGGATCGGCGGCCCGGCCGATCCCGATTTCGTCGACTGGCTCGCGGTCGAGCGGATCGAGGGCCGCGAATATGATCTCGGCCTGCACCGGCACTGGCTCGATCCGACGCGGCCGCTCGCCGAGGCGGTGCTGAAGCCGGCCCACGGCGTGCTCGTCACCTCGGCGACGCTACGCGGCGGCAGCGAGGAATGGCCGGCGGCCGAGGCGCGGACCGGCGCGCGCCACCTCGCCCGGCCGGCCGAACGGTTCGAGGCGGCGAGCCCGTTCGACTATGAAAGAAATAGCGAGGTGCTCGTCGTCACCGACATCAAGCGGGGCGACCTGCCGGCGCTGGCCGGCGCCTATGCGCGGCTGATCGAGGCGGCGGACGGCGGCACTCTGGGCCTGTTCACCGCGATCCAGCGGCTGAAGGCGGTCCACGCCCGCATCGCCGACCGGCTCGCCCGCGCCGGCCTGCCGCTCTACGCCCAGCATGTCGATCCGATCGACACCGGCACCCTGGTCGACATCTTCCGCGACGATCCCCGCGCTTCTTTGCTCGGCACCGACGCCTTGCGCGACGGCGTCGACGTGCCGGGCCATTCGCTGCGGCTGGTGGTGATGGAGGGGGTGCCCTGGCCGCGGCCGGACGTGCTGCACGCGGCGCGGCGGGCGGCGAACGGCGGCACCGCCTATGACGACCGGGTGATCCGCGCGCGCCTCGCCCAGGCCTTCGGCCGGCTGATCCGGCGACAGGAGGACAAGGGGCTGTTCGTGCTCCTCTCCGCGGCGACGCCGAGCCGCCTGCTCACCGCCTTCCCGCCGGGGGTGCGGGTGCTGCGGCTGCCGCTGCACGAGGCGATCGCGCGGGTGCGCTTGCGGCTGGCAAGCGGGGCCGGCTTCATGCAAGACATGCCCGCAGAGCTTGCCGAGGGACAGGATCCGGATCCGAGATGAAGACGCTGACGCTGCTGCGCCACGCCAAGTCCGGCTGGGACGACCCATCGCTCAGCGACTTCCAGCGGCCGCTGAACGCGCGCGGCCGCGGCGCTGCGCGGGCGATGGGACGGGAGATGCGCGCGCTCGGCCTGGCCTTCGACCGGGTCGTCGCCTCGCCGGCGGCGCGGGTCACCGAGACGATCGACGGGCTCGGCGAAAGCTACGGCCCGCTCGCGCCGGTCTACGACGAGAGCGTCTATCTCGCCTCGCTCGACACATTGCTCGACCTCGTCCGCGCCACCGACGACGCGCACGCGACCCTGCTCATCGTCGGCCACAATCCGGGGATGGAGCGGCTCGCTTTGCTGCTCAGCCGCGGCGGGCCGCTGCACGACGAGATCGCGCTCAAATATCCGACCGGCGCGCTGGCGGAGATCGCCTTTCCGGTCGCGCATTGGCGCGAGGTCGGGGAGAGCAAGGGGGTGCTGGCGCGGTTTCTGAGGCCGCGGGATTTGGAATGATCCTTCTATCCCTCTCCCATGTTGGGGAGAGGGAGGGGCCCGCCGCGAGGGGGGGGGAGGGGGGGGGCAAGGGCGGCGGTCTCAAAAAGATGCCTGCGTGCGCTCGCCCCCGTCTGACCCTCACCCTCCCGGCCTGCGGCCGGGTTTCCCTCTCCCCGAAACGGGAGAGGGAAGGGTGCCACTTCAGTTCGCCGGCGCGACCCTGGCGCGATATTCCTCGAGCCGCGCCTGGACCGCGGCCTGGTCCGCCGCGGGCAACGTGCCTTCCATCAGCCGGTAGCGGTAGCGGCCGTCGTTGATCTCGAGCACGCCCATCCGGTGCGGCCGGACGGTCTCGGCGATGATCAGCGGGATGCCGAGCGCGAGCACCTTGTCGTCATGCGCGGCCGGGATGATCGAGTTGCGCACGCAGACGATCGCCTGGGCGCCGCTCGGCAGAGCTGGCGCGAACTGGGCCGCGGATGCGGTCTGGGCGAGGACGTGGAGGTCCCGCATCTCGATCGTCTGCAAATCGTGGCCGGCGCGGGCCTGCACGTCGCAGCGGTCCTCCCGCATATTGTCCGCGCTTGCGCCGGCCGGCGCGCCGAGCGCGATCCAGGCAGCGCCGAACGCGGCCACCCCGAGGGAAAAGATGCGCAGGTTCATGGCTCGTCTCCTTCCGGACATTATCAGTGGGCCGGCGCGCCGCTCGGGTGCACGCGGGCGAGGAACTCGGCGAGGCGGGCGTCGACCGCCGCCTGCTCGGCAGAACTCAGCGTCCCGCTTCGCATCGTATAGGTGAAATGGCCGCCGCTGAAGCCGAGCGCGGCGGCGCGATGCGGCGCCGGCCCGGTCTGGGTGATGATGAACGGCATATGGGCGAGGATCACTTCCTCGTCATGCGCGGCGGGGACGATGCTCGCCCGCGCGCAGGTGATCGCGAAGGCGCCCGCCGGCGGCGTCGGCGCGAACTGGCCGTCGGCCGCGGTCTGCGCGAGCACATGGAGGTTGGCGTCGTCGGAGAAGGTCGGGTGGGCGCGGTCCCCGGTCAGGTAGGAGCACATGCCTTCGGGTGGCGGCGCGGGAACCGCCGGGGGCGCCGGCGCGGCCTGGGCGGCGGCCAGTGCGACAAGTGGCAGGATCGGCATCAGCTCTCCTCGGCCAGCGCGTCCGCCAGCAATTTCCTTATCGCGCGAAGCGCCTCCGCGGGGAAGGGGGGATGCTGGTTGGCCGGGGTCGGCGCGGCGTCCGTCATCGGGGCGGCGGCCGCGGCCTCGCGCGCCGCGCCGTTGCCGGCCTCGGCCGCGGCGCCGCCGCCGCGGCGCAGCAATTGCTGCACGCCGCGGATCGTATAGCCTTCCTCGTTGAGCAGGCGGTGGATGCGCCGCGCCAGCGCGACGTCGTCGGGCCGGTAATAGCGGCGATTGCCGGCGCGCTGCAGCGGCTTCAGCTGCGGGAAGCGCGTCTCCCAATAGCGCAGGATGTGCTGCGGCACCCCGAGATCGCCGGCGAGCTCGCCGATCGTCCGGAAGGCGAGATCGCTCTTGCGTTGGGGTTCGGCGGCCAAGCTCTTATCCGGCGCGGGCGATCCGCTCGCGCATGATCTGGCTGGCGCGGAAGGTCAGCACGCGGCGGGGCGCGATCGGCACCTCGACGCCGGTCTTTGGGTTGCGGCCGACCCTTTCGCCCTTGTCGCGCAGGATGAAGCTGCCGAAGCCGGAGATCTTCACATTCTCGCCATTGGCGAGCGCGCCGCACATATGGGCGAGGACGCCTTCGACGATGCCGGCGGATTCGGCGCGGGACAGGCCGATCTCGCGATGGACGATGTCGGCAAGATCCGCCCTGGTGAGCGTGCCGGCGGGCGGCTTTCGGATATTGCCTGCGTCGGCCATCGTGAATCCCCCTCAATTGAGGTATCGACCTTAACTTCCTCTAGGATCAAGCGCAATCCGCGTTTGCGGCGCTTTTGTGACGTTTCGCCGCAACTTATCGTTCCGTCAGCGAAATCAGTAGCGTAAAACGGCCGCGCCCCAGGTGAAGCCGCCGCCCATCGCCTCCAGCACGATCAGGTCGCCGGGCTTGATCCGCCCGTCGCGGACCGCGGTGTCGAGCGCCAACGGCACCGAGGCGGCCGACGTGTTCGCATGCTGGTCGACGGTGACGATCACCTTGGCCGGATCGAGCCCGAGCTTCTTCGCGGTGGCGTCGAGGATGCGCTTGTTGGCCTGGTGCGGCACCACCCAGTCGATCTCCGCCGCCTCGTGCCCGGCCGCCGCGAGCGTCTCGTTGAGCACGTCGGCGAGGTTGACCACCGCATGGCGGAACACCTCCTTGCCCTTCATCCGGAGCTTGCCGACCGTGCCGGTGGTCGAAGGGCCGCCGTCGACATAGAGCAATTCGTTGTGGCGGCCGTCCGCGTGGAGGCGGGAGGCGAGGATGCCCCTGTCGCTGTTCACAGCGACCCCTCCAACGGCGCCGTCGGTCTCGACCGCCTTCAGCACGACCGCGCCGGCGCCGTCGCCGAACAGGACGCAGGTCGCCCGGTCCTCCCAGTCGAGGATGCGGCTGAAGGTCTCGGCGCCGATCACCAAGGCATGGTCGGCCATGCCGCCCTTCAGCATGTTGTCGGCGACGCTGAGCGCGTAGAGGAAGCCGGTGCAGACCGCGGCGACGTCGAAGGCGATGCAGTCCCTGATGCCGAGCGCCGTCTGGACCAGGGTCGCGCTGGCCGGGAAGGTCTGGTCCGGAGTCGCGGTGGCGAGCACGATCAGGCCGATGGCGTCCGGGGCCACGTTCGCGGCGGCAAGCGCCTTGCGCGCCGCCTCGGCGGCCAGGGTCGCGGTGGTCTCGCCGGGGGCGGCGATGTGACGGGCGCGGATGCCGGTCCGCTCGACGATCCATTCGTCGCTCGTGTCGACCTGCGCGGCAAGCTCCGCATTGGTCACGCGCCGCGGCGGCAAAGCGGAGCCGGTGCCGGCGATGATCGAGCGCCGGCTCATTTCGCGGCCGCCATCTGGGCCCCTTGCGCGGACAGGTTGGCGAGATCCTCGGCGATCTTGCGGGTGATGTCCTCGCGCACCATCCGCGCCGCCACCCGGATCGCATTGGCGACGCCCTTCTCGGTGGCGCTGCCGTGGCTCTTCACGACCAGGCCGTTGAGGCCGAGGAAGACGGCGCCATTATGGTTGTTCGGATCGAGATGGTGGCGGAGCAATTCGGTCGCCGGCCGCGAGATCAGGAAGCCGACCTTCGAGCGGAAGGAGGAGGTGAAGGCGCGGCGCAGCAGATCGGTGACGAAGCGGGCGGTGCCTTCGAGCGACTTCAGCGCGATATTGCCGGAGAAGCCGTCGGTGACGATCACGTCGACGTCGCCGCGCGAGAGCTTGTCGCCCTCGATGAAGCCGTCGAAGCGCATGTGCAGATCGGCCGAGCCGCGCAGGATCGCCGCCGCGCTCTT
>JAFAZM010000041.1 GCA_019239785.1 Sphingomonadaceae bacterium | reverse complement strand
CAGCCTTCGTGGACGCCCGACACCGCAAAAAGGCTCAATAAGTGGGGGTGCGGGCCCGCCTCGACCGCTTCGAAAAGCCATTGGCGGAAAAATGCGCAAGGCCAATGCGGGATTGCCGCCGCGGCGCCGTCTAAGAGCGGTGTATTGTCTGAAAAGAGATTCATGATCCGAACCTCCCCGCCGCGCCGCGCCGCGAATCACGCTTTGCCCCCCGCTCCTCTGAACTTTCCCGTCCGCTCACGCGTATCGGTCGCCTGATGAGCCTCCACGATCCCAAGGGCATCAACATTGCCATCGTCGGCGTGGGCAACTGCGCCTCGAGCCTCGTCCAGGGCCTCGCCCACTACCAGAACGGGGGGGCGAACGAGCAGATCGGCCTCATGCACTGGGATCTCGGCGGCTATCGTCCGCACGACATCAAGGTCGTCGCGGCGTGGGACGTCGACCGCAGGAAGGTCGGCAAGGACGTCGGCGCGGCGATCTTCGAGAAGCCCAATTGCACGGCGATCTTCTGCGATCACGTGCCGGCGAGCGGCACGATCGTCGAGATGGGCCGCGTCCTCGACGGCTATGCCGACCATATGGGCGACTATCCGGAGGAGCGGACGTTCCTCCTCTCGGACGCCGCCGAGCCGACGAAGGACGACGTCGTCCGCCGCCTCAGGGAGACGCACACCGACGTCATGCTGAACTATCTGCCGGTCGGCAGCCAGGAGGCGACCGAATTCTACGCCGAATGCGCGCTCGAGGCCGGCGTCGCCTTCGTCAACAACATCCCGGTGTTCATCGCCTCGAACGAGACATGGGCGAAGCGCTTCGAGGAGGCCGGCGTGCCGATCATCGGCGACGACATCAAGGCGCAATTGGGCGCCACCATCGTCCACCGCGTCTTGACCGACCTCTTCCACAAGCGCGGCGTCAAGCTCGACCGGACCTACCAGCTCAACACCGGCGGCAACACCGACTTCCTCAACATGTCGAACAAGTCGCGGCTCGCGTCGAAGAAGGTGTCGAAGACCGAGGCGGTGCAGTCGGTCGCCGAGCACCGGCTCGAGGACGAGAACATCCACGTCGGCCCCTCCGACTATGTCGCCTGGCAGAACGACAACAAGGTCTGCTTCCTGCGCATGGAAGGCCAGCTGTTCGGCGGCGTGCCGATGAACATCGAGCTCCGGCTCTCGGTCGAGGACAGCCCGAACTCCGCCGGCGTCGCGATCGACATGATCCGCTGCGCCAAGGTCGCCAAGGAGCGTGGGCTAGCCGGCCCGATCTATCCGGCCGCCGCCTACTTCTGCAAGCACCCGCCCCGCCAGATCACCGACGACGAAGCCTACGAGCAGCTCGAGGCATTTATCCGGGGGTGAGGCTTCCAAGCCCCTCCCCTTGAGGGGAGGGGTTGGGGTGGGGCTTGTCAAGCCGCGATCCTCCGGCGCCGGTGTGCGGCACCTCCCCCACCCCAACCCCTCCCCTGAAGGGGAGGGGCTCTCAAGATGCCCCGCCGTACCTGCCGTTGATATAGACCAGCGGCGCGACGTCGTCCCGCACCGCCACTTCCTCGACCTGGCCGATGAAGATGGAGTGCGTGCCGAAGCGGTGATGATCGATCCGGCGGCAGAGCAGGCTGGCCTGCGCGTCGACGAGGCGCGGCGGGCGCTCGCAGTCGACCGTCCAGCCGTCGGCGAAGCGCAGCGCCTGGTGCTTGCGGTCGGCGAAGATCTGGGCGACCTGCTCCTGGTCGCGGTGCAGGACGTTGACGCGGAAGTGGGAGACGTCCTCCATCCGGCCGTGCATCGCCGCCGTCCGGTTGATGCAGACGAGCAGGCTCGGCGGATCCATCGAGATGGACGACATTGCCGTCGCGGTGATCCCCATCGGCTCGCCGCCGACGCAGATGGTGATGACGTTGACCGTCGAGGCGACGCGGCGCATCGCCTGGCGGAAGGCATCGGGGAGGTCGTCGTCGATGGAGCTCACGGCCCGAAGCCATGACGCCGCCGCGGGTCGCTGGCAACCGGAGTCGCTCGCCGCGGGCGCCGCGGCCGCTGGAAAGGCGATGGCCGCGGCGGCATTCATTGCCTAGACGCCGGCCGTGACCCACTTCGACATCGCCATCGTCGGCGCCGGCCATGGCGGCGCCCAGACCGCGATCCAGCTGCGCCAGCTCGGCTTCGCCGGCTCGATCGGCCTGATCGGGGCCGAGCCGGAGCTCCCCTACGAGCGGCCGCCGCTCTCGAAGGACTATCTCACCGGCGGGAAGGCCTTCGAGCGGATGCTGATTCGTCCCGCGGCCTTCTGGCGGGAGCGGAGCGTGACCCTGGTGCCGGGCACGCGGATCGTCGCCGTCGATCCGGCCGCGAGGCGCCTGACCACCGATGCCGGCGGGGCATTCAGCTACGGGACGTTGGTCTGGGCGGCGGGGGGCACGCCGCGGCAGCTACGCTGCGCCGGCGGGGAACTCGCGGGAGTGCATGTCGTGCGCTGCAAGGCCGATGTGGATGCCATCCTCGCCGAGCTGCCCGCGGTGCAGCGAGTCGCGGTGATCGGCGGCGGCTATGTCGGCCTCGAAACCGCGGCCGCGATGCGCACGCTGGGCAAGGAGGTCGTGCTGGTCGAGGCGCTCGACCGCGTCCTTGCCCGCGTCGCCGGAGAGCCCGTCTCGCGCTTCTACGAGGAGGAGCACCGCGCCCACGGCGTCGACCTCCGTCTCGGCGCCACCGTCGCGGCGCTGGAGGGGACGGAGCGCGTCGAGACCGTTCGGCTGCAGGACGGCGAGCGCATTTCGGCTGATCTTGCGATCGTCGGCATCGGCATCGAAGCGGCGGTGGAGCCCCTCCTCGCCGCGGGCGCGGAGGGCGCGAACGGGGTCGAGGTGGATGCGTTCTGCCGCATCTCTCTCCCCCACGTCTATGCCGTCGGCGACTGCGCTGCGCACGAGAATATGTGGGCAGGCGGCATCAGGCTGCGCCTGGAATCGGTCCAGAACGCAACGGACATGGCCAGCACCGCGGCCCGCGCCATTACGGGCGGCACCGAGCCTTACGCCGCGATGCCTTGGTTCTGGTCCAATCAGTACGACCTGCGGCTCCAGACCGTCGGCCTGTCGCTCGGCCACGACGCGACCCTGGTGCGCGGCGATCCGGCGGCCCGCGCCTTCTCCGTGCTCTATCTGCTCGAGGGCCGGGTCATCGCGCTCGACTGCATCAACGCCACGCGCGACTACGTACAGGGCCGCAAGCTGATCGAGAGCCGCGTGACCGCCGATCCGGCGAAGCTCGCCGACCCGGCCGTGCCGCTCAAGTCGCTAGCGGCTTGAGAACCCCGCCAGCATCTCGCAGACCCAGCGGCCGGCAGTCAGCGCGGCGATGTCCGAAACGTCGAGGCTGGGATCGAACTCGGTCAAGTCCGCGAGGCGCAGGCGGGGCTCGGCGGCGAGGCGGCGGGCGGCGGCGAAGAAGTCCCGCACCGGCAGCCCGCCGGGGCGCGCGCCGGGCGCGCCCGGAAGCTGCGAGCGGTCGATGACGTCGATGTCGAAATCGACGAACAGCATTTCCTTGTGGGCGAGCCGGGCGAGCGCCTCCTCGACGATGGCGAGCATGCCGCGGGCGTGGCAGTCCGCCGCCGTGAACACGGCCACGCCCGCCGCCAACGCATCGCGGTGCATCTCGGCGGTGTTGGCGAACGGCGCGAGGCCGATCTGGCAGATGTTCCAGCCGGGCAGCCCGTCTTCGATCAGGCAGCGTACCGGATTGCCGTTCATCGGGCCCTGGTCGGTGTCGCGCATGTCGAAATGGGCGTCGAGGGTGATGAGGCCGACCTTTTCGAGCGGAACGCCGAGGGCGTGCGCGGCAGGGCGCGTCACCGCGTTGTTGCCGCCGAGCAGCAGGGTGAGCCCGTGGCGCCGGGTCTCCGCCTCGACGGCCGCGCGGATCGGCTCGAACCCGTCCGCCGGAGAGAGCCCCTGGACGGGGACGTCGCCCGCGTCGCGGATCGAGACGCCGATCTCCTGCCCCGCCTCGACATCGTAGGTGCTGAAGCGGCGCAAGGCCCGGCGGATCGCGGCGGGGGCGAGGTCGCAGCGGCCGGGGGTGACGGAGCCCGCCTCCATCGGCGCGCCGAGCAGGGCCACCTCCCCTTCCTCGCCGACGAGGTCCGCGACCGATTTCCAGCCCATGTTGGCCTTATAGCCGCCGCGCCTTAAGAAGCGAGCATGTGGGACCGCCTGCTTACCAACTGCCACGTCGCGACCATGGACCCGGCGGTGGCGGGGCCGTTCGGCGCGATCGAGGACGCCTCGATCGGCATCCAGGACGGGCGGATCGTCCGGATCGGCCGCCGCATCGAGCTGGCCGGGTACCGGGCGGCGCGGGTGGAGAATCTGGGCGGTGCGTGGGTGACGCCGGGGCTGATCGACTGTCACACGCATCTGGTGTTCGGCGGCAACCGCGCGGGCGAGTTCGAGCAGCGGCTGGAGGGCGCGAGCTACGAGGAGATCGCCCGCGCCGGCGGCGGCATCCGCGCGACGGTGAAGGCGACGCGGCTCGCCTCGCTGGACGAACTGGTCGAGCAGGCGCGGCCGCGGCTGCAGGCGCTGATGCGGGGGGGTGTCACCACCGTCGAAATCAAGTCGGGCTACGGCCTCGACCTGCCCAGCGAGATGA